>NZ_JBEOZE010000034.1:0-89249 GCF_040297465.1 Streptomyces sp. NPDC001787 | reverse complement strand
CGTACACCTCCACCACACGGCCGCGCGGCAGGCCGCCGACGCCGAGTGCGACGTCGAGCGCGGTCGACCCGGTGGGAATCACCTCGATGGGCTCGATCGGCCGCTCACCGAGGCGCATCACCGCGCCCTTGCCGAACTGCCGCTCAATCTGCGCCAGTACCAGATCCAGCGCTTCACCCTTGCGAGCCATGTGCAACCCCGCTGCTCACTCTTCGCTCCACACGACTGTCGCACGGAGAAGATGACAGCGGGTCCCGACGCGGAGGAGAAGAGATCGCGAACGCACACGCGTCCAGCGAAGCGCATCTCATCGATATGCGTGTCGCTTGCATACTATCAATGGAGCGGCATAGTCGACTCCCGCGTGGTGCCTCCCGTGGACTCATCGCCGACGCCTGCGACTTGCCCGTGTCCCTTCTTCACCACGACGCGCTTGCGCGGATGTGACCGGGATTTCATCCAGAGCCGTGCGCTGTGATCGGAAGCCAAGTGGTCAACGTCGGAAGTCTTTCGGAGGGCGTATAACTGGCTGCGCGGAGGATTCTTTCCGTTGATCGGCGGTGAGTCGGTCGAGCCTGGCCAGCAGATCGTCCAGGTCGGAGGTGGTGACCTTCCACTGGAATGGCTGTTCTGTGGCGTTCCAGCGGTCTTTGAATCCTCGGAGCCGGTCCCTGACCGGGGCCAGGTCGGTGAGGTCGTTGGACGAGACGACCTTGCGCTGCACGACGGAGAAGCAGATCTCCACCTCGTTGTACCAGGAAGCGTGGCCGGGGTACCGGCCGGGGCGCCGGCGGTCGGCCGAGCCGGGCATGTTCTCGTCGGCGAAGCGGCCTCGTCAGGACCGCACGGTGCCCACATGCAGGCCCGTCTCACGGACGATGCACGCGTGGGAACGGCCCCGCTGCATGGAGCGCGACGTGCGCTCGTGACCTCCCTTGCTCAGAAGCCGCCCGCGCGGCTGAGCCGCCGGGCGGCAGCTCCCCGGCCTGGACGCCCGCCACCTCGGCCAGTTCGCCTATGCCGGCGGCCGACCGGCCGACGGCGAAGGCCTCAAGCTGATGCGTCTGAGCCTCGGAGGATCCGCCAGCAAGCATGGAGCCCAACGCTCCGTCGGCGGACTTTACGACGCTGCTGACCAGGTTGCAGCTGCGCCTCGGCACCCCGCTCCCACCCTCGCTGATCGGATTCTGGGAGCTACGGGCGCGAAGCCCGCAATGGGGCACACTGTTCGACACGTTGATGAGCCCGAAGATGTTCGCCCCGTCCGCTTATCTCGACGGTCATGGCTACGGCCCCGAGTACCGGCTGTCGGTGGCACGGGTGGACAGCTCGATTCGTCCGGTCCACGAGACCTTGGACTACGGATACCAGGCCTGGTTCGACGGCGCCGCGGAGGCCCTACGCGCCACGGCCGCCACCTGGCGGAGTTTTGAGGTCGGCGACAGCGTGATGCTCGACCCGGCCGTCGCCCGCTCACTGATCCAGATCGCCTCCGACCACGGCGAGTGGGTCGAACTTGTCAGCGACTGGTGCGATCACACCGGCGAGTCGCCCATCTTCCGGGCCGGCGACGACCACGAGGGCTACGTGGACCTGCTCGGCACCAGCCTGCCCAGTGGCTCGGCCTGGAGGTCGACGCGACGATGGCACGGCTCGTCGCACCGGATCTCGTCACTGCCGTGGCAAGCGGGGCAAGCCTGCTCTGCTCGGCATGAACCGTGTACGCGATTGAGCGTTGTCGCGCTCGCGGGTGAGGCACCCTTCCGCCGGGGAATCAAGCTGCTCGGTCCGGCCCCCAATCCCGAGCCCGGTTACTCGTACACCCATACCAGGTAGGCGCCCAGTCTGTCCGAGGGCCATGAGATGTGGTCGAGGCCTTGCACAGGTCCGACTCTGAGTCAATCCCCGAAGGACTTCCGACGTTGACCACTACTGATCTTTTTCAGAATGAGGTTCGGAGCCATCGCCAGCAGAAGATGGTGCGGGCGAGTTGGAAGTGCCCCAGGGGCGGGTCGACGCCTATCCCGCAGCGGGTGCGGAGCCGCTCGAACTGGTGGAGCCAGGCAAACGTCCGCTCGACCACCCAGCGGGTCTTCCAAGGACAGATCCGTGAGAGACACCGCGGCGAGCGATCCTCGGCATGATTCCCCAGGACCGGAGCAGGCGACGGTACTTGTCGAAGTCGTAACCACGGTCGGCGAACAGCCGGGCCGGCCGATGACGCGGACGCCCGCCCGCACCACGGATTCGGAGGTAGGGCGTCCAGCAGGCGCATCAGCCGGGTGGGTCGTGCCGGTTTCCGCCTGTCAGCGAGACGGCCGAGGGGGCCGTACCGATCGGTGATCAGGTGGTGCTTGCTGCCCGGACGTGCGCGGTCGACCGGCGAAGGTCGGGTGTGAGCCCCCTGCGAGGCTCCGACTGGGGAGCCGTCGACCGCTGCGTCGTCCATCTCCAGCAGGCCCGCCGCCCACAGACTCGCCACGAGGATCTCGTGCGGGCGGGGCCACACAGATGCCGACTGCAGGGGAACCAGTGGCGTGCCCGGTGTGCGAGGGTCAGACGGCTACCTGCCCGGGTGCATGCCGGGTTGGCGTTGCCGGCTGCGGCTCTCCGGCGGTCAGGGCGTCGATGGTGGCGGTCACCGTGTGGGCCAGGCCCTGCATCTGGTCGTCGGTGTACCAGGCGTGGCTGTAGGTCAGGTCGATGGCCAGGCGTCCTTGGTAGCGGCTGACGACGGCGAAGATCATGGGGACGTGGCCGAGGGGCGCCAGGCGAGTGTTGCTGATGCGCAGGCCTGGTGGCAGGTCCGGTTCGGTGATGCTGCCCACGTTGGTGATGACGAGGCTGGGTGGGTGCTGGTCGAGCATGTAGGGGAAGGCGGCCAGCTCCATCGCTGCGGCGCCGCTGTCCAGATCGGCCCGCAGGCGAGCGTCCAGGGCCTGACCGGCTGCCACGGAGTGAGTTCCGGTACTGACCTCCAGCCGGATGGAGGTAGTGGTTGCCGCGGACTGCAGGACCTCGGCGGGCAGTGGCGGGGTGAGCCGACGGCGCATGTCCACGGCCGTGGTGCACAGTAGCCTCTCCGGGCCATCAGTGGCGGGGAACAGGGAACGCAGGCTGGTCAGCAGGATGCCTGAGACCAGGGTGTTCAGGGTCAGCGAGGCACTCCGGGCGATCTGGACCAGTCGCTTCGCCTGTTCCGCGTCGGTATCGATTCCGATGATGCGGAAACGCCTGTCCGTGCCGGGATGGCCGTCCCGAGCGGCAGAAGCGGGCACGAGCGTGGGCGGCGCCTCAGTATCCAGCTGTGCTCATTCGGCAACGAAGTCCCGCAGCTGTTCCGGGGTGAATCGGGTAGCGAGCAGGTCGTCCAGTGCGGGGCCCAGCACCGGCTGGACAAGACTGCCGGGGAGGGGGCCGCCCATGGCCAGGGCTGTGTAGGTGTCCCACAGTCGTTGGTGGAGGGACAGGTAGCTCATCCCGTCGACGAATGCCCGCGGCAGAGTCATCGCCACCCGGCTGCCCCCGGCTTCGCGGAGCACGGTCAGCCGCAGCAACGGCCCCCGGTCCCAGGCGACAGGGGCATTGATCTCGTCGTCGAAATCCTCGCCGTGGCCCAGCACCGGCCCCGGAGCCGAGTCCTCGATACGGACCAGCGGCTTTCCGTCCCGGCCCGGGGTGATCTTCCCAGCGACCAGCGGACTGCACGCCCGCAGATGGTCCAGGGCCTGGCTGAGGACCGCATTGTCCAGATCACCCTCCACATCGCAGTACAGGACGACGCGGACACCGGCCGCGTCGATGGCCGCCTCGTGCGGCGCCAGAAAACGCTCCATCATGAACTCCTCCATGGGACCGATGCACCATCACCTACCGGAGCGCCGCTCCGGGGCCAAAGAGTCCACGTCCGCCCGGACGGATGAACCAGCGCGATGCCTCCTCCGCGCCGTCGCTCCCGCCGGTACGCGGAAACGAGCTGTGCGCCATCCCGTCAGCCGTTCGGCGCCAAGGAGGCTGATCCCTCGGCGCGCCGCATGTTTCAGTTCTGCAGGCGCACGCGGTGAGCGGGAACAGGGACACGTGCCCCCTGCCGGCCTGCGACCATTGTCGTGATTTCAAGTGCCCTTTCTGTTAAGCGTAGTTGAGGGCGTCGCGTACGTCATCAGAGGCCTGGATGAGCGTTGCGGTCTGGGCTGGTGCGGGATTCCAGGGGATGTCCTCATCGATGTCCGCCATCACGCCCGTCGTTTCGTTTCCAGGGACATCCGGACCTGGTAGCCGGCGGGGAATGCGATGCCGGTGTCCAGGTAGGTCGCATCGACCCGGAAGGCGGAGATACGAACATTCACGGTCAGGTGTTCTCAGTTGCGAGCTACTTCCTCGATGGCGTAGCGAGCGCCGCTCCCTGGGCGTTGACGGTGTGGAGCATGGGCACGAAGTTGTCTCGGCGAGGGCACCTCACGGGGCTGCGGTAACCAGGTGTCCGCCGTCCCAACGCAGGGTCCATCGGGAATGTCCCGGGGAACGGCGGGAGTCGTCGCGGCGGGTTCCGGCATGGCGGTTCGCGGGGGCGCCGGGGTGACGGCGAACGGTGCGGCCAGGCCGACGTCGTGTGCACAAGCCTGGCATCGGCGACGGAGGTACTGCCCCCACCGACCGCCGATGCCGCACAAGCCTGATGCTTGGGTCACCTCAGCCTCATCTGGCCCCTGAGCAGCCATCCCCGTGACCACCGAGGTACTCAAACAGACGGGGCTAGGGGCTCCTGGTGGCGTGAAAGACGGTGCCCCACCGCCGAGATACGACGGTGGGGCACGCAGTGGTCAGGCTGATCCGGGGCCGCCGCCTCGGAGCGGTGGGTCAGATGGCTCCGAAGAACACGCTGCCCGGCGCGTCCGGGTCGTTCGAGAGGAAGTGCTCGCGCACCGCGCGGATGAACTCGTGGCGCGAGATCGCACCGTCCCCGTCGGTGTCCAGCTTGGCGAACATGTCCATCGCGTCTGAGGCGTCGCTCTTCCACACGTCCTTCTGGAAGCGGGCGAACTCGTCCTTGCCGATCTCGTTGTCGCCATTGACGTCGATGATGTCGAAGATCGCGTGGCCGCCGCCCTCGGTGACGTTGAGGCGGCTGGTGTCGATGACCGCGAGGCGGTTGGCGGTGACGAACTGGTCCTTCGTGAGCCGGTCCCCGTCCACGCCGGCGTGGCGCAGCAGCTCCAGGAAGTAGATCTGGCAGAAGGTCTGGATGGCCCTGGCCCTGCGGTCGTCGTTGCCGAGCCGGTAGGCCTGGACGTAGCGGTCGCCGAGCGCCTTGTAGTCCGTCCAGTCCACATAGCCGTCGTGGTTGGCATCGATGTTGTCGAACGTGCGCTCAAGCTTGACGGTGATGGCGTCCTGGGCAGCAACGGTAGTCATGACAAAGCGTCCTTACGTGATCCTGTTTTCGGGCTCCCCCAGCATGAGATGAACCAGTCGGAACACATGCCGGATATCCCTGTACGTCACACGATCCAGTGACTACAGCGACGCCCGCAGGGCTGCCCTCGCGAGGACGACATCCAGGTCGATCACGACCTCCTCACTCTCCCAGCGCCCACGCTCCGAAATCACCAGACCGATCAGTGCCAGATCACCAGCCTGATCCCGCAGCACATACTGCTCATGGGTCTCCTCCCCGACATCACCCAACTCGTCACGCTCCCAGGCGCCCACCGCGGCCTCGGCCACAACCCCGGGCAGTCGCACCGTGACACGGCCGACCTGCACATCGACATGCTCCCCGATCACGGCCAGCACCGTGGTGAGCCCGTCGCCTGCGGTGGCAGGCTCATCGGGTGCCTGCCAGCAGGGCGGGCGCGGTGAGGAGCGCGCGGACGCGCGAGTCGTCGGGATCGTTCCGGAGTTCGTAGATCTCCAGGCGCTGGTCGGGCCGGTCGGACTGGGCCCAGAGCTGGAAGTCGACCGTCACGTGGCCTGCGCCCGGGTGGATCATGTGCTTGGTTCCGGCGACGCATTCGCCGACGCGTCCGGATGCCCACAGGGCGGCGAAGTCATCGTCCTTCACGCACAGCTCGCCGATCATGCGGGTCAGGACCTCGTCGTCCGGGTACTTCCCGCTGATCAGCCGCAGGTACGCGACATAGTCGGCCGCCTCCTTGCCCCAGTCCCGGTAGAGGGCTCGGGCCTGGGGGTCGAGGAAGAGCAGGCGGGGCAAGGACGGCTGGGTACTGGGGTGCTCGGGAGCGTCGGAGGGCAGGTGCGGGGCGATCAGGGCGTGTCCCAGGTCGTTCCAGGCCAGTACGTCGTTCCGGCGTCCCAGGATGATGGCCGGCCGGGTGGCGACGAGGGAGAGCAGTGTCCGGGCGTTCGGGCTGACCGTCTCCGGGCCGTGGTCTGCCGTGGCAGGGATGCGTTTGGCCCGTGCCAGGTCGAGCAGGTGTTCCGTCTCCGTGACCGAGAGTTGCAGGGCCCGTGCCAGGGCGAGCAGAACCTCGTCGGAGGCGTGGCGGCTGTGGCCCTGTTCCAGTCGCGTGTAGTAAGTGACGCTTACGCCCGCCAGCTGGGCGACCTCTTCCCGTCGCAGGCCCGGGACCCGGCGGCGGACTCCGAATCCGTTCAGGGGGGTGTCCTCCGGCGGCAGCGCGGCGCGCTTGGCCCGAAGGAAGACGGCCAGATCACCCGGATCATTCATAAATCAACCTTAAAGCGATGCGGGCGGGCGCGACCATATCCCTACGAGTGCCACCCTTCCCGGGGCGTGCAAAAGAAGGGATCTGGTAGCTGACCAGGACTTCTCCCAGCATCGAGGGCATGCCTTTGCCCATCATTGCTCTCGCTCTGACCGCCTTCGCCCTGGGGACAGCCGAACTTGTCCCCAACGGTCTGCTGCCGCTCATCAGTGACGACCTGGGAGTGTCCGTGTCCCGGGCCGGCTGGGTCACCACCAGCTTCGCGCTCGGCGCGATGATCGGCGGACCGCTCGTCGCGGCCGCCACGATGCGTCTGCCCCGCAAGCCCCTGGTGATCGGCCTCACCCTGGTGTTCATGGCCGCCAACGTCCTCACCGCGGCCACCGGCTCCCTGCTGGTCGTGTCGGCCTCGCGGGCGCTCGCCGGGGCGATGCTCGGCAGTTTCCTCGGGATCGCGATCACCATCGCCAGCAGCCTGGTCGCACACTCCCGTCGGGCCACGGTTATCGCCGTGGTGTTCACCGGCTTCACCGTGTCCAACGTGATCGGCGTCCCCATCGGCAACATCATGGGACGCGCGGCAGGGTGGGAGGCCGCTTTCTGGGTCGTGTCCGCCCTGGCGCTCGTCGGCGCCGTAGCCATGTGGATGCTCCTGCCCGGCAGCACCGCGGGCAGCGAAGGCCGGCCGGAGGATCGCGGCTTCGGTGTTCTGCGCAGCGGCGCCCTGTGGGCGGCCTTCCTCGCCATCGCTCTCAGCTACGGCGGGCTCTTCGTCGTCTACACCTACATCGCCCCCTACCTGACGACCGTCACCGGCGTCTCCGCCGACTCCCTCACCTGGCTGCTCCTGTTGTTCGGTGCGGGGCTGATCGGCGGCAACGCTCTCGGGGGCCGCTACGCGGACCGGTCGGTGACCCGCACCGTGGTCGTGATCCTCGGCGCTCTGACCGTCTCGCTGCTGGCTCTGGGGGCCCTGGGTTCCGTCCTGCCCGCTGTCCTCGTCCTGCTGGTGCTGCTCGGCGGCGCGGGCTTCGGCATGGTGCCGCCGCTGCAGTCCTACGTACTCCACCTGGTCGGCTCGTCGTCCGTCCTGGTGTCCGCGCTCGCCGCCGCGTCGTTCAACTCCGGCGTCGCGCTCGGCTCCGCAGTCGGGGGCATCGTCCTTGACCAGTCGTCGGCGTATCCGGCGCTGGCCGCGGTTGGCGCCGGGATGACGCTGCTCGGCCTGTCCGTCTTCCTCCTCACCCACCGCCGCCACACCACCCGGCAGACCTCGACGGACCACACCACGGCAGGCCACCCGGCAGCAGCCGACCCGGTGACAGCCGACCCGGTGGCCCAGCACGTCTGAGTCCCCAGCCGGACGGTAGATCGCGGGGGCGAACCGCGATCACGAGTGCGGAACCACAGCGCGGGATCAGGGTGCCGTTCACCATCAGCACGGCGTCCTCGCGAAACCCTCTGCACGGCAGTGCGGGCGTACAAGTGGACGTGCGCCACCTCGTACGAACGAGAGTGCACCAAGGTCAATGCGGCGGGAGGTGGGGGCGGGGGGCGGGGAGCCTGCTGTCGTCTTGCTGAAAGGGCGGTGGGAGGACGGCAAGGGTGGCCCTGGATCCTCATCGCCGGTTGGAATTGCGACGCTATCGCGGTTTGTACGAGTCCGGCGCGATGGGCCCGTGGGAGGTCGCGAAGGAGACCGGGCTCAACCGGCGCACTGATTCCAGGGCTCCAAGGCCCGCCACCTCATCAGCCGGGCGCGGCACCGCAAGGCCGCCCGAGTGCACGCCGTGTCCGGAACTCGAAACTCGTGAGGAGAAACGCGTCACCGTGCGGCAGGTCATCCAACGAGGATCCCGAACCAGACGGGCCCGTGGGAGCAGAACGCGCGAGGACCGGCCGACGCCCGCTGGGCACAGGACCCGCCGTCGACAACCCCGGGTCTTCGCCCACCGCCGTGCCCCGGGCAGGCGGTGCTCGCCGCCGAGCGCCTGGCCGACGCCACCGCCGCACCGGCCCCGCGCCGGCATCAGACCACGGCCGGGGGCAAGGCACGCAACGTCACATTCAATGATCGCTTTGGGCTGAGTGACCGGGGCATCCCCCAATCCCCCAACACCTGTGAGGTTCTGGGAGATGAGCCGAAGCACGATGGTTGTCACCGGCATGGCGGGCGTCGCTTCAACGGTCACAGACCGGCGATGTCCCGTGCCCGTTTCACCACGGAGCCGAGCGCGTCCACTGCGGTGTCATGCCGCCTCGCGCGCTCCGCCCGGTCCGCCGGCACCAGCCGCGCCGCAGTCTGAACGGCATAGGCGTCCGGGTCGCCGAAAGCAGTCCTCGGGTGCTCCCCCGTATCCGCGCAGTGTGTCGTGACTTCCTTGACCGCCTGGAGCACCACTGCCCGGTCCACGCCCGGCTGCATGGCCAGTCGTACCTGGAAACGAGCCATCCACTTCTCGCGGTCCTTCTCCCCCGCGTCCGTTGTCCGGTCCTTCTTCGCCATGTGCTCTCCCGGGTAATCGGCAGCCGTCCGTCAAGAGGTCGGACGCCTGGGGACTCGAAAGGGGTTGCACAAGCAAGAAGCTGATGAGTCCCAGGCGACTACGTGAGCCACACTGGCCCTACCTGCCCAGAAGTCCTGGTGACAGACCTCCTGCCATAGTGCCAGCTATCGTGCTTCGTCTCAGGGGATGACGGATCGTGATATCCGCGGGGGCTGGATCGGAACACCAGCTCGATGTAGCCGATGTCGGTCAGCTCGACCTGGAGACCGGCGACGCGAGTGCTACGGGCGGTGAAGTACTGATCATCCTGGAGCCCCTCGGCCGTGATGTCCTGCAGCTGCCGCTCCGTGGCGCGCGACGACTGCGCGTCGAACAGCCTGGCCGCGTACACCGGGGGCAGGTGCTGGGTGATCCTCCGGACCCGCCAGTCGTCGATCTCACCGGCCAGCCCCTCCGCCCGCTCGGGACGCGGCCGGCAGATCCGGTCCTGCAGGTAGGCGCTCGACCAACCGCTGCGAGACGCCGAGCAGCTGCGCGACCGCCTTGGTCGAGCCCTTGTGCTGCTTGGCCAGGAAACGAATCTGCGCCCCGGCCGTCGTGAGTATCGGGCGGGGCGCGCCGCCGCGCGGTCGAGGCTGTCGTCGATGATGCCCACAAGAAGCGTGCACCGTGGGTGACGTCTGGCGTGGCAGTGGAGCCGGACGAGGATTGTGCAGGGTGGCCGGCAATGACGGCGTCCCGGTCGCGGTCGATGCCTGCGGGGAGGGTGTGGATGGTGGGCAGGTCGTCTTCCCGGGCGGCGTCGAGCCACTCCGGTAGCCGTTCGTCCTCGCGCTCGGTGAGCATCCGGGCGAAGGACCGGCCGTGCCCGGCGAGGGCCTCCAGTCCCGGGCAGTCGGCCAGCACGGCCTTGAGTCGTAACTGTTCGCTCTCCGTGAGGCTTTCAGGGTGTCGCAGAATCCACCCGGAGACCGTCCGAGGGATCGGTGGCCGGGCGGAGACCGTTCCAGTTGGGAGGCGTTACTTGCGCAGGTAGGCACGAACTTGCGGGTAGCTGCCGTGTAGCCGAACGGCACGATCTCTTTCCGCAATGCTTACGCGTTGGTGTATCCCTGTCTCCAGCGGTCGTCCAGGCAGGGCTGGTACTCGTCGAGGACGGTGGGGCGGTTTACCACTATCGGTGGAAGAGGCCTTCGGGGAATGTGGCGTCGGCCAGGCGCTTGACGATGCGGTGGGTCATGCGAAGCTGGCGACCGATCGAGCGTCGGTCGTGTCCTGCCGCCAGCAGGGTGTGAACGGCGGCGTGCCTGCCCCGAATACGGTCGGCGAACCAGTGCCCCGTTTGTCATGGTGATCCGGTCATCTCCCTTGGGGAGTGGAGCCGCCGCAGCGGGCTCGACCGGCTCACGTGCCAGGGGTCCAAGGCAGTCGCGGTGCTGGGCAACACACCGCCCGGCGGCCTCGCTCAGGTTGTGCGGCAAGAGCCATCTGTCTGCTAGCTGTACGGCCTGGAGCGCCCCGGCGGTGGCCTCCATCCGCGAAGAACGGCGCGCGTCGCGGCACACGACCTCGGTGCCGGGCCGTTTGGCCAGCCAGGCGGCCAGGCTGGATGCTTCCCGGTCGGGCAGCAAGCCCACCTGCCGCCGGGGTTTCGACGTCGACCAGCAAGGTCCCGTAAGCGCGGCCCTTGCACGTCGCGTACTCGTCGACGCCGACCACCCGCGGCACCGGTGGTTCGGGATCGGGCAGGGCCTCGACCAGCCGGAGCACAGTGCTGCGGCTGACGGACGCTCCGAAGACACCGGCCATGCGGGGCGCCGGCCCGACCGGCGAGCGCGAGGCCGACCGCGGCCGATGTCGCTCGCAGGCGCTCGGTCCACCGGCCGTATCGCCACCTCCGGTGAGAAGGCCGGCCCAGTGGTCGGCGCCTGCGGCCCGGGGGCAGGCCGCGTTGGACGAACCCCAACGAACCCCCACCACCGACCCCACGGCTTGGGAACGTTACGTACCACTTCACCGAATAATTCAGGACACCCAATCAGAAACTTATAAATCTCCGCACAGAATTCCTTTCGGAGCGCGCGACGATTCGGCTCCCTTGGGGGCTGGAACCACGCCTGCCCGGACGTTCCCCGACTTCACCCTACGGCGAATTTCAGCCAGGAGTGGCTCATAACTACCACCCGGACCACTTGAGTTGAGATCCTGCTATAACGCGTGCATGGCATTCGTAATTTCGGCTTCAGCGAACTGGGCCGAGGCGGTCAGTGCAGTTGCGGCAACAGCTGGCGTCCTCGCGACCCTTGCCGTCGGCTGGTGGGCGTGGCGCGCGGCAGTTCCCCATCGCAAGCTCGCGTATTCGATCGAGGCGACACCGCTGCTCTCCTCCACGCACAGCGGCCTGACCGTCAATCTCGGCTCGGAACGTATTACCAGCCCCCAAACGGCCACCCTCAAGGTCATCAATGTGGGAAACCGGGAGATCGAGACACCGCACTTCAATTCTGAGTCAATCGAATTCGATATGAACGCCCGAGTCGTTTCCGTCCTGGCATCGAGCAGCACGGACAACCGCAGGGTGCCGCCTGCATCTGCTCACGGAAATACACTACAAATCGAACCCTACCCCATCCATAAGGGGCAAGAGGTAAGCTATAAACTGCTACTCGATGGCCAGTCCCCCCGACTCACACTGCGGCACTCACTGAGCGCAAAATTCGGAGAAGACAACCGCAGCAGGAGGACCCAGTACGTCCTCATGGCTCTACTCGCCGTGGTCACTGGAATGTTGGGAATCATGCTCTGGACAGGCTACAGCGTGATCAAAGAAATTGAGCTAAAGGATCAGAAAGGCCTGGAACAAAGAATACAGGTCCAAAATCAGTGGTGGTACGACAAGGGAAAGACCGAAGGAGAGAAGGCGGCACGCGAAGGCAGCAGCACCGGATCAGCTCCCGCAACGACGCCGAACACCACACCGAGCAGTCGATAGTCACGCGCTTTCAGGATTCTGACCATCCGGCGCCCGCCGTGGTGCTGGGGTCGGACCCGCAGAGATCGAGCGCGTCTACACGGTCACCGACCCCAGGAGCGGGAGGCAGGGTGTTTGAGAAGTGATCTTGTGTCCGGGTTCGTCACGCCAGGCCGACTGCAGTGAGGGGCCGCAGGTGGTCGCGGGCGGTACGGCGGAGGGCGGCGGCGATGTTGGTGTGGCCGTCCTGGCGGTGGACGCCGATGGCGAGGTTGCGCAGGCCGGCCATGACGCGGGGCAGGTGGCGGGTGCGGACCTTCGAGGCGTCTTCGTGGAAGGTCCGGTCGCGGACGTGGTGGAGCTGGTTCTCGATGCGCCAGTGGCCGCGGATCCACGCCGCGAGTTCGCTGCCGTCGGCCGCGCCGGGCGGCAGACCGGTGACCAGGTAGATCCGCTCGATCGTCAGCTTGCCCGTGCCCGGATCGCGTCTCCAGCGCACGACTTGGAGGGCCTGGCGGGCGTGCGGGTAGTCGATGTGGGCGAACGCTGCGGTCTTCAGACGGCGGATCTCGTCGCGGTGATGGGCCCGGGTGCGCTCGACGTGGTCCAGGCGGACGTCGCGCCAGGGCAGGCCGCGGATGCGCTCATGCAGGCCGGGGTGGTTCCGCTTGACGACGGCCAAGCAGTGAGCCCCGCGTTCGTGCAGGTAGGCAGCGTGGTCGTGCTGGGTGTGGAGGGCATCGGCGGTGATGACGGCACCGGTCAGCTCGATGCCGTCCAGGAGCGGGACGAAGGCCGGGATCTCGTTGCTCCTCCCGTCGATCTGTCGTTGAGCGAGGACCTCGCCGCTGTGGGTCATCGCAGCGAGCAAAGCAGTGGCGGTCCGGTTGGCGGTGCGGGTGCCGTGGAGTGTCTTGCCGTCGATGGCAATGGCCTTCCGTCGCGAGGCCGGGGCCGGGGCCTTGCGTTCCTGCAGGAAGTCGCCGATGGCGCGGTCGAGGGCGTCGCCGTCCACTGCGGCCAGGACGAGGCGGACGGTGGTGGCATGGGGCGGGCGGATCAGTCCGGTCAGCGGATCGGAGCGGAACCCGAGCAGGGCCAGGACGCGCTGCGGAGCGTCCGTGATCCACTCGCCGATCGCTGTGACCGAGGCGGCGCCGCCCAGAACGGCGGCAGCCGCGGCGGTGAGCAGGGCTGTCCAGGGGTGACGGATGCCGCGACGGGCCCGCGGATCGGGCACCGTGGCCCGATACTTCCGCAGGTCAGCGGCTGTCTCTAGCGGGGTTGAGTCGGAGGTGTCCCCCCAGTTGCCGAGGGCATGACGGCATGCGGGAAGACGGGTGCGCAGTCATGAACTCGCTCTGTGCTCATACGGACTCGACACCCACATGATCACCAGCGGCCATGCCTGTTCTGCGTCCAGGGTCACCGCTCGGCAGAAGTCAACAAGCCGTCATATCCCGTGCTCAACAGGCGAACCCACCCACCTTGGCACTTCTCAAGGCCCCTGGGTTCACTCTGGAGAGGCAACGCTGAGAATGCTTAGTCTTCGATCTTGATCACTTTGTAGGTGAGCACGTACTGCGCCTCTTCGCTCAGATCGAACGTGAGCTCAACACCTGTTGGGGATTCCCTCGGAATGTCCGCGCCCCCAAGCCTGTCATCCTCCCCGAAGGTGGTATCGCCGTAGAGGAAGACACTGATCCAGTCGCCGTGGAACGTGTACCTCTCGTTGATGTCGCGGTTGTCGCCTATGGCCATCGTGACGTAGCCTTCCGGGTCCCCCGGTGGCCACCTCTTCACACCATCGATTTGCATTTTCACGTCATCGGTCGCACCGCCAGCGGTTTGGACGCACTGAAGTCGCACGACCTTGAGGTCGTATGATGTCATGACCCAACTCCTCATTCTCGGTCAATTCCAGTGGACCCCTGCGGGAAGCAGCATGCAAATGGACCTTGCTTTGCGCCTGCCGCCGAATAGGGCGAACTGCTCCACTTCGTCGGGCACGGCGGGAAGGGGCGGCAGCTGCACCGGGCCCTCCCCGAGCCCCAGCACCCATCACGGGGTGCCGGTAGGAACGCTGTTCGCCGCTGTAGGTGGCGACGGTGTCCTTCCACGCCCCGGCGGCCGCCGGATACACGTCCGGCACCTTGGAGTCGGCGAGCGTCCACCGGTAGCCGGGGCCCTTCATCCGGGCCACGCGGAACGCCTGCCAGTTGGGCAGGCCCGCGTGCCTTTCGGAGTAACCCATGCTCTTGGCGAGCGCTACCCCCGGTTGCCCTTGATGTAGCGGTGACAGCGCTCGCAGGCGTACCAAGGTCAGGCGTCGACGGGCCCGCGAGTTCCCGTTCAGTCTTCGATCTTGATCACTTTGTAGGTGAGCACGTACTGCGCCTCGTTGCTCAGATTGGCCGTGAACTCAACACCTGGTAGGGATTCCCTCGGAATATTCGCGTCCCCAAGCCTGTCATCCTCCCCGAAGGTGGTATCGCCGTAGAGGAAGACATTCATCCAGTCGCCGTGGAACGTGTACCTCTCGTTGATGTCGCGGTAGTTGCCTACGGCCATCGTGACGTAGCCTTCCGGGTCCCCCGGTGGCCACCTCTTCACACCATCGATTTGCATTTTCACGTCATCGGTCGCGCCGCCAGCGGTTTGGACGCACTGAAGTCGCATCACCTTGAGGTCGTATGATGTCATGACCCAACTCCTCATTCTCGGTCACTTCCAGTGGACCCCTGCGGGAAGCAGCATGCAAATGGACCTTGCTTTGAGCTCGTAACACGATCTTGCTGAATCGTCCAGGTAGGCCGTTACCGGTGTGCTGATTCGGCCGTTCGTGAGGGCGTGGGTACCCGACCGTGGATCGTGGACGATGAGTTGTGGGCTCTGGTCGAGCCGTTGCTGCCGCCGTGGCCGGAGCGATCGTCGGGGCCGAGGCCGGTGTCAAGCCGGCTCTGCCTCCAGGGCATCCTGTTCGTCCTCCACAACAACATGGCCTGGCAACTCCTGCCCCTGGAGCTCGGGTTCGGCTCGGGTCAGACGTGCTGGCGTCGTCTGGACCGGTGGCAGAGGGCAGGGGTGCCCTCGCCTGCGACGCCGCCCCTGCTTTCATACAGACCTGAAGCAACGCCGCGACGCGATCGGTGCCTTCCTCACCCAGGCCGCCGGAGGCACGGCGTGAGCGCGCACCGCCGCCCGCTGCCCGGCCGCACCGCCGCCCCGCCATCGCCGACGACTGACCGCGGAGACCGGTCGCAGCCCGAGCGCGCCGGCCCTGGCTGCTCGAATCGGCCTCGCCAGCACCACCTTCCGCCGCAACTGTCCGTACATCTGTGCCGAGTTGGCCGTAGCGACGGCCAACCCATCCGCCTCGAAGACCGTCGACGCGTACAGCGTCGACGGCCGACGACGCCCGTTTGCGGCGTGACAAAGCGATCTCGCCGAGGTGCTCGGACTCTCCATCGCCGCCGTCCAGCGGCTCGGCGTGGACAACGACCGTCTGCCGGTGTCCTCAGACCGTGCGTGGGTCAGGCATCCAGCCGTCGTGCTGCGAGCCAGGCGACGATCTCGGGGTCGCGGTGGTCGAAGAACAGGGAGCTGCCGGTGTCGAGACCAGCGATCCGAGCCATCTGTTCGTCGGTGAGCCGGAAGTCGAAGACGTCGATGTTCTCGGCCATGCGCTCGGCGCGCACGGACTTGGGGATGGCGACGACACCGCGCTGGGTCAGCCAGCGCAGGACGACCTGGGCGACGGACTTGCCGTACTCCTTGCCGATGCCGGCGAGCAGCGGGTTGGTGAACAGGTCGTTCCTGCCCTCGGCGAAGCCGCCCCAGGACTGGATCTGCACCCCGTGCTCGCGCATGAGGTCCTGGTAGTCGGCGCGCTGGAAGAAGGGGTGGGTCTCGATCTGGTTGACAGCGGGGGTGATCTCGTTGTTGACGATCAGGTCGATCAGCCGGTCGGGGTAGAAGTTGGCGACCCCGATCGCCTTGGCCATGCCGTCACGGTTGACCGCTTCCATGGCGCGCCACTGGCCGTAGACGTCGCCGAAGGGCTGGTGCATCAGGTACAGGTCGACGTAGTCCAGGCCCAGCTTGGCCAGCGAGGTGTCGAACGCGCGGCGGGTGTTGTCCTGGGCCGGGGTGTCCTGCACCCACAGCTTGGTGGTGACGAACAGCTCCTCGCGCGGGATGCCGCTCGTCTTGATGGCGCTGCCCACGGCTTCTTCGTTGCCGTAGGCAGCAGCGGTGTCCAGCAGCCGGTAACCGGCGGCCAGTGCGTCAAGGACGGCACGCTTGGTGTCCTCGGCGGGGATCTGGTAGACGCCGAAGCCGAGGATCGGCATCTCGACGCCGTTGTTCAGGGTGACGGTCTGCATGAGCGGGATGTCCTTCACTGGAGGGCGGGTCGGGTGGTCAGGGGCGGATGAGGGCCTTGAGAAACCTGGCGGTCGGCCGACACCCGGTGGGGGTCCGGAGTGCGGTCGAGGGCGAATCCCTGATCGAAGACGTCGTGGTGGCCGGTGGTCGTCACATCGGAGAGCGCCAGCAGCGACGGGAACAGCGCGGAGTCGGCGGGCTGGACGATCCTCGGGTCGGGCAGGTCCTCGACGCGAACGTGGTCGGCTCCGTACATCACTGGTGCGCACATGAGAGGTGGTACTCCGAACGAGGGGCGGGGGCGCCACGCGAAGCGCGAGGGCCAGGGCGGGGTCAGCGTTCGAGCAAGCGGGCCTGGGCCTCGGTGTGGGTGGCGCCGGCGGCCGGCGGCAGGCTGGAGAGCCGGTCGAGCTGCGCAGCGGTCAGCGTGACGGCGTCCGCGGCCGTGTTCTCCTCCACCCGGGCCACCCGCTTGGTGCCGGGGATCGGGGCGATGTCGTCGCCCTGCGCGAGCAGCCACGCCAGCGCCACCTGGCCCGGCGTGGCGCCGACCTCGTCGGCGATGTCCTTGACCTGGTCGGCCAGGGCCAGGTTGTGCTGGAAGTTCTCGCCGGTGAAGCGCGGGTTGTCGCGACGGAAGTCGTTCTCGTCGAACTGGTCGGTGGAGCGCACGGTGCCGGTCAGGACTCCGCGGCCTAGCGGCGAGAACGGTACGAGGCCGACGTTGAGCTCGCGCAGCACGGGCAGCACACGGTCCTCGACGCCGCGCGTGAACAGGGAGTATTCCGACTGGACCGCGGTGACGGGCTGGACGGCGTGGGCGCGGCGGATCGTGTCCGGGCCAGCCTCCGAGAGCCCGAAGGCGCGCACCTTGCCCTCGGAGATCAGCTCGGCGACGGCTCCGGCGGTCTCCTCGATCTGTGTGTTCGGGTCGACGCGGTGCTGGTAGTACAGGTCGATGTGATCGGTGCCCAGCCGCTTGAGGGAGCCCTCGACAGCGGTGCGGATGTTGGCCGGGCCGGAGTCCACGTTCCATGGGCCGTCGCCGCCGTGTGAGACCAGGCCGAACTTGGTGGCGAGAACCGCCTTCTCCCGCCGGCCCTTGAGCGCACGGCCGAGCAGGTCCTCGTTGGTGTAGGGGCCGTAGATCTCGGCGGTGTCGATGAGCGTGACGCCCAGCTCCAGCGCCCGGTGCACGGTCCGGATCGACTCCGCGTCATCGGTGCCCGAGCCGGTGTAGCCGCGGGACATGCCCATCGCTCCCAACCCGATACGGGAAACCTCCAGGTCACGCAGTTTGATATAGCGCATCTCGCCTTCTCCGGTCGGTGGCGTTGCCCGTCCCCTCACTGTGGCCCGGCCCGGCCGGGTGTGCCGGTCGAACCTGGGTTGCGGCGAGAGGGGCGGTGTCTTCCTCATTCACCTTCGCCCGGATGGTGGCCGCGTGGCAGGGCGGGCTCTTCAGGGGGGCATGGCAGTGCCCCCTTCGCCGCTGCGAGGCGGGCACCTCTCGGGTGAGACTGGAGCCATGGCATCGACGAGCGCGCACAGCGAGGGCGCCGAGCTGGGCCGCTACCTGCGCGCCCGCCGCACCCGGACCAGCCCGGAACACGTCGGCCTCACCGTCGGCGCCGGCATCCGCCGCACTCCCGGCCTGCGGCGTGAGGAGCTGGCCACCCTGGCCGGCATCAGCATCGATTACTACGTGCGCTTGGAACGCGGCAAGGAGACCCGCCCCAGCCCCGCGCCGTCCTCGACGCGCTCGCCCGCGCCCTGCGTATGGACGACCAGGAACACCAGCATCTGCGCGAGCCGGCCCACAAGACCTTCCAGCACCCCCAGGTCGGCGCGCTCACCCTGACCTCGCAGTACCTGCACATCGAAGGCACCCCAGGACAGCGCATCGGCGTCTGCACCGCCGAACCCGGCACCCCCGACCACGACGCCCTGCTCCTGCTCGACATGGCCGGCTCACAGTCGGCACCGGCCGCGCCGGCTGTGGAACCCACCGGACGGCAGGCCCACCGCGGCTGAACGCGCGGTGGCCTCGGTGGCCTCGGTGTACGGCACTGCACCGGGCGGTCCCTGCGACGGTGCCGTATCGCGCTAGCGGAATCGCAGTTGGCGCCGAGGGGGACGTGTGCCTGCGTGATCTTGACGCCGGCGTCCGCACACTGACCCCGCAGTCGCATTCGAGCAGTCGCAGCCACTGTTCCGGCCCGCAGAGCCCGGTGCGGGCCGCCGACCACGCCGAGAGCCTGCGTACGTCCGCGCTCAGGCACTCATGGGTCCGCGACGTCGGGGGCACCTTCACCAGCGGACAACCCACACAGGTGAGTACGCCCGGTTCTCAGCACAGCGCAAGGTGCTTGGTGGGGTGCGCTCAGGCGTCGACGCGCTTCGGCGAGGACGATCTCGGCCAACGCGCGGGGGCCGGTAAAGGGGGAGCGAAACCGGCCGGTGGGCGGCTCGGCGCATGTGCGAGGGTGGCCGTATGAAGTGGAACGGTGACGAGTACCAGGCCCGATTTGATGACATCGCCGCCGAAGGAGGAGATATCCACGGTGAAGCCGCGCTGGTCCGCTCCTTCCAGCCTGCCACCGCGCTCGACGCGGGCTGCGGTACCGGCAGAGTGGCCATCGAGCTGGCCGGTCACGGCATCGCCGTGACCGGCGTGGACGTCGACGAGTCGATGCTCGCCACCGCCCGGCGCCTGGCACCGGAGATCGTCTGGCACCGGCGTGATCTGGTCGGTCTTGACCTGGGGCGGTCGTTCGACGTGGTGGTGATGGCGGGCAACGTCCCCCTGTTCACCCCGCCGGGAACGGAACCGGCCCTGGTGGCCGGGGTAGCGCGTCATGTCCGGACGGGCGGACACCTGGTCGCGGGGTTTTCCCTGGACCGGGGCTACACGCTGGACGACTACGACGCCCACTGCCGTGCAGGGGGACTCGTCCTCGAAGCCAGGTATGCGACCTGGTCCCGAGACCCGTACGCCGACGGGGAGTACGCCGTCTCGGTGCACCGCCGCCCCTGACCACCCCGGCTGCGCTCAGGGCAGGGCGACACCAGCGGTGACCACCCTGTCGTTGCGGTGCGGTGCCCGTGGGTCGCCCAGCAGATCGCGTGCAGCGCGCCGGGGGCGACCATCTCCAGGATGTCCCGAGCGCCGAGCAGGTCGGCGGGCAGATGGCCGACTGCGACGACCTGGGCGAAGAACCCCTCGTACGGGCAGTCCCAGCACCCGGCGGCCGTACGGGGCGGCTGTCCGCGATGCCCTGTTGTGCCGGGACCACAAGGAGGGTGGCACCGCACGGCTCCAGTACTCGGGCCGACTCGTACGCCGGAACCGACCCCGACGAGTGCCCGTGGAGGAGGATTACCGCCTGCCGTAGCGCAGCAGGCCGTGTTCGAGGCCGTCACGCGAGCGGGGTGCCCGAGCGCTGTCGAGCACCGCCAGCGGATCGGCGTCCGGCGCCGCATCGACCGGGTCGAGTCGGCTGCCGTGACCTCGGGGCCCGCCGCTGGGCGGAAACCTGTCTGAGCCCGAGCATCGGTCGTTTCTCTCGGATGATGACCGGAGCGATCTGCTTCCGCCGACACTGAATCCCGCAGCGCTAGCCGATCTGATCATCGCGTAGCTGGGCTCAGATGCCCGGAAGAAGCCGACGAGTCTGCTGATCACGTACAACAGCTCCCAAATCGCCAAAAGCCAAAAGCCAGGAGCCAGGAGCCAGGAGCCAGGAGAGTCAAGCGCCGACGGCCCGGCGGCGGTCGGGGTCACCCTTGAGCTGGGCGGAGCCATGTCCGTACGGGTCGGTGGCGAGGCGCTGGATACCGATGTCGAACTGAGCCCGCCGCGCCGGTGTCATGGCGTACCGGGCTTGGTCGGCCGGTGGTGCGAGTTGGATGCGGTAGTAGTGGCTCACGCCACCTCCGGGCGGACGGTTACGGTGCGGGCGCCGATGTCTTCGCCGCGGGCGAGGCGGCCGAACAGGGCCTCGTCCTCCTCGTCGGCCGTGCCGGCAGCGCCCAATGGACGAGTGCGACGGGGAGGTCGGCTGCGGGGACATGCTCGATCTCACGGCCGAAGGCAGCGGCCTGTTCCGAGGTCATGCCGGCGCGGATACCGGCGATGGTGCCGGGCAGCTCCACCAGCTCGCCACCGATGACGGTTGTGAGAGGCGCGTCCACGGAAACCTCCACCAAGGCAACCGGATCAGCGTGGAGTTCGGGGACCAGGCCATCGAAATCGAGGGCAGGATCACGCCCGTCTCGGAGGCACTCCTCCGCCAGGCCCACGAGGCCTACGCGGCAGGTGCTCAACGAGGGCGCGACGACGAGGGCAGCGTCGGCACTCAGGAGCAGCGCAGCTCCTCCCCCGTGCCCCGCCCCTGCCCGCACAGCCCGGAACGAGAAGCCCGGTCATGGCGCCGGGCGGGCCCGCGCAGGGCTCCTCGCCCGGCTCCACCGCCTGGTGCATGTACGCGTCGTTGAGCGTGGCCGTCTGCCGGCCGAAGGCGCTGATGCGGCATCTCGGTGATGGTCGAGCTCTTGGGGTGATCGCGCTCTTCGAGAACGGCCACCGCCGACCGGGAGTCACCCCATGCCTGCTCGATGGTTCTCCCCAGTCACGGGACACCTGACCTGCCGCCGGGCGCCACGAGGCAGGGGCCGGAGCGTAACCCCGCCGTAGGCACCGAAGCCGTGCGGGCGCCCCCGTCGGCCACGTCCCGCTCGTGGCCACTCCGGCCCCGAGGACGCGCGTCGACTCACCAGGGACGCCGTCCCCCGTCTCCGGCAGCAGGGCTGACACCACGCCGGTGTTCGCCCCTGCCCCGGAAATCAGCCGGAGACGTGGTTCACGGTCAGCGAGGCGTCAGGAGGCAGAACTCGTTGCCCTCCGGGTCGGCCAGAACCGTCCAGGAGACTGCGGACTGATCCATACCGGGGTCGGTGGCGCCCAGGGCGCGCAGTCGGGCTGCCTCTGCGGCGAGGTCGTCACCGGGGTAGGGGCGGACATCGAGGTGGACGCGGTTCCACCCGCTCTTGGTGTCGGGAGTGCGGAGGAACTCCAGGTAGGGCCCGACATCTCTGGCGGAACGCATGGTCGCGTGGTCGTCGGCGACCTCGTGCAGCGTCCAGTCCGTCGCCTCGCCCCAGAACCGGGCCATCCCTCGTGGGTCGGAGCAGTCGACCACCACCGCGGCGATCGGCCCGGTGTCCTGGTGGATCGGACGGGGCTCCAGGACACAGAACTCGTTGCCTTCCGGATCGGCCATGACCGTCCAGGGGACGTCGCCCTGCCCCACGTCGGCGAGCGTCGCGCCGAGATCCTTCAAGCGCGCGACCAACTCCGCCTGATGGGCGGTCGAGGTGGTGGCCAGATCAAGGTGCACGCGGTTCTTGACCGTTTTGGGTTCCGGGCGGGCGACGATGTCGATGCAGACGGCCGCGGGGTCGGGGTAGGCGAAGCCCACGGGTTCGAGGTTGGTCACGCCGGGTCCCTCACTGTCGACACCCCAACCGAGTGCCTCCGCCCAGAACCGGCCGAGCGCGTGGTCGTCATGGGCCTTCATATTGATCTGCACAAGTCGTGTTGCCATGCCGCAGATCCTAGAAGCTCCGCCGGCCCCCTGATGTCGTCCGGCTCAGGGGAGACCTTGAGCATCGCCGGCAGCCGGGTTGGCGTCCGGAGAACCGCCGGCGCACCTTCGGGAAGTCCGGATGTCTCGCCGGACACGGGGCGGGATCAGGTCTCAGGTGCCCAGTGCCTGAGGCGGGACGAACCACGTGACCAGGGCCGGGCGTTGATCGAACGTTGATCCCGTGTAGAGCTGCCGCTGCGATGTTGAGCGCGCTTGACCGAACTCCCGAACCAGGAAGGAACCCATGCGTTTCCGTCGATCCACCTTTACCGTCTGGGCCATGGCAGCGGGGCTGTGCGCGGCACTGACGCCGGTCACAGCCGTCGCACAGGAAAAACCGGTCGGGCCCTCCCATGGGAGTGCCACCGCCGTCAATACGATGCCCCGCGCTCAGCTGGATGCCTACTGGACCCCGGAGCGGATCCGCACAGCGAAACCGATGCCCGCGCCCGAGGGCACCTCCACGGCGCAGGCTGCTCCCGATGCACGGGAACAGGTCACCAGTGCTCCTGTGCACGTCCCGGCCAAGAGGCCCACGGTGAGCTCCGGAGCGCAGACCCGGGCCAGCGTATGGGGCACTGCAGGACGCCTGTACTTCACCATCCCGGGCAAGGGCAACTACATCTGCTCCGGCAACGTTGTCACGAGCAACAACCGCTCGGTGGTGGCCACCGCACGGCACTGCGGCTTCGGCGAAGGTGGCACGAACTACCGATTCGCACCTGGATACAACAAGGGCAGCGCACCGCATGGCTGGTGGGGCTGGCGCAGTGCGGGCTGGGTCACGGGCGGCGGACAGGAGAACGACAGCGCCTTCCTCGTTCTGGACGCTCCCAACGGCCGACGGGTGCAGGACGTCGTCGGCTCCACCGGTCTCGGCTTCAACTGGTCCAGCAACTATGCGCATATCCTCGGTCTGCCTGCCGACAAGGATTACGCGGTGTGGTGTGAAGGGCAGGGGTACGCGGGACCGGGCGGGCAGCGCCTGATGAACAACTGCAACGGTCTGTCCGGCGGCGCCAGCGGTGGTGCCTGGATCGAGAACTACCAGCCCGACGGCTCCGCGGTGCAGACCGGGGCCTACTCCGGAAGCTACGGATCAGCCGCCGCCGCCTCGTCATGGGGGAACTCCTCGTACAACGTCTGGAACGGCGCCCAGAACAGCTGACGGTGTGACACCGGGCTCCGGCCCGGACACCTGCCACAGAGTGGCCGACCAGCGGGTGGCGCATGGTCGAGGCGGGCAGACCCGGACCGGCCCGAGGCGGGCCGGTCCGGGTCTGCGGCCGGTCCGCGGCCGGTACACGTCCGCTTCGGTTCCCGGCGGCGTTCGGCTCGGGGCGCGGGCGGCCTGATGAGCGGTCGGTGAGTCCGGCGTCACCCGCGCCTTCGAGCGGACAAGCGGCCGGGCGGACAAGCGGGCCGAGCGGCGGGCGCGTCATCTCCAGGACGGGCCTGGCGACCGCGTCGCTGTGACGACTCGGCAGAGGTGTCCGCGGACCGGGCTCCGGCGTCGGGCGCGTGTGCCTGCGTCAGCTCTCGTCTGTGCCACCGTTGCCGGGCACCGCGTCCTGCGGTGCCGTGTGCCAGTTGGTGACAATCGGTTTGTCGACAGTCATCGAGCCGACCTTGAGTGAGACAGGAGCAGGATCGTCGGTGGCGGCGGAGACGATGATCTCGTTCAGTTCCTTGCCGTCCTCGGTGTTGGTGGTCTTCGGGTTGACCCCCGCGTACGCCGTGGTCGAGCCGCTCAGGGTGACCAGGTCGCCGGCAACCTGCTCGGCGTTCGCGGCCTCGGTGCCGTCAGATCCGAAGGCCACCACCGGCAGCCCCTCCAGGCTGCATGTGATGCCCGGTCTGGCTTTGGCGGTGATCAGGATGTAGCCGCCGGCCTGAGTCTCGGAACGGGCGGTGAAGACGACGTCGTTGCTGCCGCAGACCTGGCTGTATCCGCTCTTGCCACCATCGGAGGAGTCCGCCTCGGTGTGCTTGTCCCCTGACTCTCCGGTGCTCGGTGTGGCACTCGCGTCCGGAGCGCCGGCCGTCGGCTCCGCCGTACCCGGTGCGGGGGCGCCGCTGCTCGCGGCGGGAGTCGGGGACGCCGCTGTGTCGGTGTCCTGGCATGCGGTAAGGGTGGCGACGGAGACCAGTGCGGTGGCGGAAATAGCGGTGATGCGAAGCAAAGCGTTCATGGAGACATGGTGGAAGGCGTTGATCTACAGCAGGTCTACGGCCGATCAACGGTCTTGCCGGGCAGGGTTGATCATTTGTTGATCCGGTACTGATGAGCAGCGGTCAGATTTCTCCCGGATGCCGCGGGCCACTCGGGCCGACGGCTCATGGCGAGAAGTGTGGGTACATGGCTCGGTACACGGTGAAGGAGGCGGTCGCTCTGGTGGCCGCAGGCACGACGCTGGCCGCAGGGGCCGGACTGGCGAGTGTCGCCGGCGCCGCGCCGGCGACTACGACCTGTGTGGTGAAGGAATCCGCCGCGTCTCCCGGCGCGCCCGCATCGGCATCGACTGGGCGTTCAGCGGATTCCTGTACGAAACCGGCCGCACCGACGGGCAGGTGAACTCTTCCACCGGCGTACTGACGTACCTCTCACCGTCCGGGGCGACGATGTCCGGGCCCACGCGCTACCGTGCCGATTCGGCTCCCGGCCATGGCCCGGCCACCGACTGCGGCGACGGGTGCGGGAGACCGCGGAGCACACGGAGGGTGGCTTCCCCGGTCCCGCCGGTCTGTTGCAGGGCATAGCACCGAACCAGGTCGTGGAAGCGGTACGAGCCCGCTCGGGGAGTCTGCAGCAGTGCGGCGTCGACCAGCGACTCCAGCAGGTCCTCGGCCGCGTCCTCGGCCATCCGCAGAGCGATGGCGGCTGCGGTGAGGGAGACGTCGGGTCCGGCCACCGGGGCGAGCACGCCCATCGCCGCCACCTGGTCCGCACTCAGGCGCCGGTAACTGGCGTCGAAGGCGGCCTCCACCGTAAGGCCGTCCAGCCGTAGCTCCTTCAACCGTCGTCGTTCGTCGGCGAGCCGCAAGGCCAGGTCGCTGATCCTTCGTCCGGGCCGGGCCGCCATACGGGAGGCCGCGATCCGGACTGCCAGCGGCAGGTGCCCGCAGGACTCGGCGACCGCCAGCGCGGCGGCATGTTCGCGGTCCACCCGGTCGGATCCGGCGACCGCCCTGAACAGAGCGAGGGACTCTTCCCGGCGGAACATGCCAAGGTCGATCCGGCCGCTCACGGGCAGCCCGGCCAATCCCGTCCGATGGGTCACGGCGACCCCGCTGCCTGCCGAGCCGGGCAGGAAGAGTGCGAGCTCCGCGGGATCGTGCACATCGTCCAGGACGATCAGCACACGCCTGCCGTCCAGTACGGACCGCATGAGCCTGGACCGGTCGTCCACGCCGTCCGGAATGTCGGCGGCCGCAACGCCGAGCGCCCTCAGGAAGGTCGCCAGCACCGCCGCCGGACCGGTCGGGGTGCCCTGCCGCCCGGACAGGTCGGCGTACAACTGTCCGTCCGGGTAGGCGGAACGGACCCGGTGAGCCGCCCGCAGGGTCAGGGCCGTCTTGCCCGTGCCGGCCATTCCAGTGACCGAGACGATCGCGGGGACCGGGCGGTCGGCCGAGGTCAGCAGTCCGCACAGTCGGGCTGTCTCGGCATCACGGCCGGTGAAGTCCGCAGGTGCCGGGGGGAGTTGTGCCGGCGGGCGAGTGGGGGGATGCACCCCCTGCATGCCGACGGGTGAGACGCGGCCGGACCGGACGGGTGTGGCTGTCTGCGCGGGAACGGACTGCCGAGGTGTCCGGTTTCCCCCGGCGACGCGAGGTCCGAGGTCATCACGCAGGATCCGGGCATGCAGGCCGGTGAGTTCGGGGCCCGGCCCGATGCCCAGCTCCTCCGCCATACGCACCCTGTACGCGGTGAACGACGCCAGTGCCTCCGCTCTGCGGCCCGTCGCGCACAGGGCCCGCATCAGCAGGGCCTGGGGCTGTTCACGCAGGGGATGCGCCCGTGTCAGCTCAGCCAGCGGGGGAAGCGCCGACGAGGCGTCCCCCAGATGGACGTCCAAAGCCAGACGCTCCTCCACCAGGGTCAGCCGCAGCTCCTCCAGCCGTGCCCGCTGACCGTACGCGTAGGGACCCGGTACCCCTGACAGTGAATGACCGTGCCACAGGGCCAAGGCTTCGATCAGCAGCTCCCTCGCCTCCTCCGCCCGGCCCGCGCCACGTTCCCGTGCCGCCCGCCGGACCAGCGACTCGGCTCGCAGAGCGTCCACACCGGCCCCGGGCACAGCCAGTCGGTATCCGTCTCCGGACGACAGCAGCACGCTGGGCACCGACGGATCGCTTTCGATACTCCTGCGCAGTTGCCAGGCATAGGTCCGGATGGTGGCGACCGGACCGTTCGGCAGATTCTGACCCCACACGGCGTCGACCAGGTCGGCCAGGGCTACGGTGTGACCGGCCCGCAGCGCCAGTGCCACCAGCATCGCCTGTCTCTGGGGCGGCCCCGCGGGTACCTCCCGCCCACCGCGGTACATGTGTACGGCGCCGAGCACAACGATCCGCACGTGTTCCTCCACAACAGCCTCCACCGGTCAGAAACCGTCGGAGGGGAGGCCGGCCCCGTGCGGACCGCCGGATCCGAGGGCCGGGGCTCCATCAATTCCGGATCCGGAGTCCACGGCGGAGGACGAACGACTGATGCGGGTCCGCACGGCTCCGGCGGCACCACCCGCGACTGCGGACCGAGGCTTTCCGCAGCCTGCGATGTCATGGTCGATCATGGTGCGCCCTTGCTCATGGTGGTGACGGTCCACGCTCCGCCTCCAAGAACACTCAGACTAGGAACAGCGCGACCGCGTACCTCCGAGACAACAACGCCACGACACCGAGAGAAACCGCTCCCCCGGGCTTTTGAGCACTGCCACCTGCTCATTTACGGTTCTCCCGCGCGGACCACGTATCGGCACAGCCGACCGGGCACCCGCGCATGGGTGAGGATCGGAGAGATAATGATCTTTGGGCGGCAACCAGAATTGCGCGCTCTGCAGGACATGGTGGACCGCGCTGCCCGTGGACAGGGAGGCCTGCTCGTGCTGCGCGGCGGAAGCGGCATCGGCAAGAGCGTGCTCCTGGCCGAAGCCCGCACCCGCGCGGCGGCCCGCGGACTGGACGTACGTACCGCGGATCACGGGCCGCTGGACGCCGAGATCGCCTTCGGCACGGCTCATCGGCTGCTCGGCACTCGCGAGACCGGTCTCGGTGCCGACGTAACGTATCCCGTCCTGCACGCGCTGTTCCGTCAAGTGGCCCACCTCGCGGCCGGCGACGGCGCACTGTTCGCGGTGGACGACCTCCAGTGGTGCGACGCGGCCTCACTGAGGTGGCTGGCCTACCTCGCACACCGCTGTGAAGAGCTTCCGATCCTGATCGTCGCCTGCCTCAATGACGCCGAACCGCCGGCCGAACCCGGTCTGGTGTGCGCCGTATGCGCGGCCGGCACCCAGCTGACGCTCACCGGTCTGGACGAGGACGCCACCGACGTATGGATGAGGACAACGCTGACCGGTACCGGCCCGGCTCTGCGCCAGACCTGCCACCGGCTGACCGGCGGCAACCCCTTCTTGCTGACGCAACTGGTGACCGCGTTCGCACGGGACGGCATACCTGAGAACACCGGTTCCCTCAGCCGGTTCACCGCCGAAGGACTCGACCGCAGGATCCGTCAGCGGCTGGTCCGGGCCTCCGGTGGCGCCCGGACGCTGGCCAGGTCGCTGACAGTGGCCGATGGCCAGATGGACATCACCCTCCTGGCCCGGCTCACCGGGCTGGAGGTGGAGACCGCCGCCGGCGCGGTCGCGGAACTGGTCGCCGCCGAGATCGTCGCCGACGCTTCTCCCATCCGCTTCGCCCATACTCTGCTGCGCAATGCGGTGGACAGTGATCTGTTCCCCGCCTTCCGCCGGGCCACGCACGCGAGAGTCGCGACACTGCTGCGGGAGACGAGCGCGCCGGCGGAAGCCATTGCCGCGCATCTGGTGAAGGCGGGGCCGCCGCGGGAAGCATGGATGATCCAGACGCTGACCTCCGCAGCCACCTCACCCCAGGCCCGCGAGGCTCCTGACATGGCGCTGGCGTTCCTTCGGCACGCTTTGACCGGCCCCGGACAAGACCGCTCCGCGCTGCTCCGGTTCCTCGGTGTGCTGGAGGTCTGCCACGGCGGCGAGCGCGGCCCGGCGCATCTGGCGGAGTCTCTCGCGCTGTCCGGCGAACCGACCGCCCGAGCCGCGTCGGCGGCGGGCCTGGCGTGGTGCCCCGAGCCACCGCAGAACAACATGAACATCGTGGAGCAGGCACTTGACCAGGCGGATGCCTCCCAGAAGGCCGATGTCGCCTGCTCGTACTCACTGACCCTGGCCGGACGCGCGGTGTGGTTCAGGCCCGGACCGGCCCATCGGTCCAGGGTCGAGTTTCTCCGTGACCGGATTCGCGACCAGCCCTGGGAGCGGCCCCTGTCCTCCATCGCCGAGGCCTGCCTGTCCCTGATGGCGGGTACGTCGGCGGCCACCGCGCTCACCCATGCCAGGCAGGCGGTCCGAGAACTGCTCGGATCGGATCTGTACCGGCAGATCCCCTCCGGATCCGACTTCCGCCCTCCGGGCGGCCTGGCCCAGATCGTGCTCGGCCAGGCCGCGTGGACGTACATATACGCGGACGAGACGGACGAAGCGCTTGTCACGGTGACGCACGAGGGTTTCACCGACGGTCAGTTCGGACACGCGACGGCCGAGGCGACACGGCAGTACATCCGCGGACTGGCACACCTTCGCGCCGGCGACCTGCGCCACGCACGGGACGAACTTGAGGCGGGCATCCGCTACATCCAGGTCTCCGGCGAAGCCAACACCGCGTGGTACGCGGGCAGGGTCACCGCGTACGTCGACCTGCTGGTCACTCTCGGGGAGCACTCACACCTGCTCGAACTGCGGGACTCCCCCCGCGGGCGTTCCGCGATGACCCACCTCCACGATCACCAGCCCTTTCTTCTCCAGCGCGGCCGGAACCTCGCCGCCCTCGGGGAATTCGGCAGGGCGGTGAAGCTGATGGACCGCGCGGGCGTGCTCGCGGTGGAGCGGCACACCGACAACCCGGCCTTGATGCCGTGGCGTTCGGAGGTGGCTCTGGTGCGGCTGGCGATGGGCGACCGGAAGGCCGCGCGAGATCTGACCGGGGAGGAAGTGGAGCGGGCTCGCCACTGGGGCGCCGCGCTCACGCTGAGCAGGGCGCTGGCCCGGCACGGCCGGACGATGGGCGAGCCGGAGATCATCGAGGAGGCGCTCGGGCTGTTGACGGCCGGACGCGCGGACTGCCAGCTGGCGCACGGGCTGGTGCTGTTGGGCGAGACACTGCTGGAGAAGGGGCGGCGCGACGACGCGGTCCGACAGTTGATGCGAGGCTACGACGCCGCCGTCAGATGCGGCGCGGGGCTGTACGCGAACCACGCCGCCTCGGCGCTGGCCGTGGCCGGAGCACGCCCCAGGCTCACCACCGGCGTGCGATCGCTGACCCGGCAGGAACGGATCATCGCCCGTCGCGCGGCCGAGGGTGCCACCAACCGGCAGATCGCGGAGGAGCTACTGCTCAACCTTCGTACGGTCGAACAACACCTGACCAGCGTCTACCGCAAGCTGGAGATCGCCGGGCGTGCGGGTCTGCGAACCGCGTTGGGCGATGCGCACCCCGGCCGGGGGACGCGCTGAGGGGATGTCGGAGAACCCGCCGGAACGGAGGTCCCGAGGCCGGACGGATCGCCTGGGTGCGACGCGCGGCCTGGGGTAGTACGGCAGCCGATGGTACGGAGGGAAGGCCGCTGCGGGCGCTCCGTCGGCTCACTGCCGGCGTCACTGCCGGCCGGGCCCGGGTGCTTCCTCAGAGCATTTCCTCCTTCAGTTCGATACGTCCGGTAATGCCCAGCTTGCGATACCCGCGGGACAGATGCTGCTCGACGGTCCTGCGGGTGAGGAAGTGGAGGTCGGCGATCTCTTGGTTGGACAGCCCCCGCAGGGCGAACTCCAGGATCTGCCGTTCCCTTCCGGTGAGTGCCGCGGCGCCTGTCCGCGGCCTGCGGGGGCGCAGCCCCACACTGCGCAACAACAAGCGGGACCGGCTCTCCACCGTGATGTCCTCGCAGGCGGTGGACAGCTCGAAGCCGCGGTAGAGGAGTTCCACGCCATGCGCTCGGTCAGTGGGCAGGAACGTTTCTCCGAGGGCGGTCAGCGCGGCGGCCAGGGTGTGACGGCAAGGAGAGGGGTCGAGCAGTGCCACCGCCTCCTCCAGCAGATCCCGGCGCGCGTCGGGCAAGCACACGGAGGCGATGACCAGGGCGTTGCCCAGCACGTAGGGAGTCCCCCAGCGGCGGGCGGAAGCCACTTCGGACACCGCGAGGTCCGCCGCCTCGTTCGCCTGGCCCAATCGGAGGTGGGCGAGTGCCGCGTACCCGCGCCAGAGGCCCGTCACGGCCGGGGCCGTCCCGGTGCCGAGGTGTTCGCCGCACGTGCGGAGGTCCGCCAGGGCGGCGGCGGCGTCACCACGTGCCAGTCGCAGACGCCCGCGTACGTAGGCCAGCCGGTAGTGCTCAGGCCGGTCCAGCGGATGACCGTCACCGAAAGCGTGCCGGTCCAGCAGGCGCCCGGCCGCGTCCAGATCACCCCGCTCGACCAGGCTCTCGGCGAGAACACCGACGGCACGGCCGATCCCGTCTCCGTCCGGCATCAGGTTGCGCATCCGGCTCAGTGCCTCGCAGCCGGCCTCGGCGCTGCGCACCGCCTGCCCGAGTCTGCCGCGGATCAGCGAGGCCCTCGCCTGGTGGGAGTGTGCGACGAACTCCGACATGGTCCAGCCGTACCGCTGCGCACTGCGCAGACCTCGGGCGCAATGCTCCTCGGCTTCGTCCACCATCCCTGCCGCGAGGAGGGCAGCCACGGCGGTCCAGAAGAAGGCCTGTTCGCTGTGCCCGGCAGGCGGTTCACCCGCCAGCGCGTGCCGGGCCAGTTCCACGGTCCGCTGCGGGGAGCCTCCCGATACGGCCTCGTGATGGGCGAGCAGGCCGGCGGCTCGCGGACCCGAGGGAAGGACCGTCGACCGAAGCGCCTGCCACCGACGGGTCAGCCGGGGCGGCGTGCCGAGACTGAGTGCCCAGGCGACCACGCGCGCGCTCTTGTCCGCGGCCTCCTGAGGAGCCTGTTCGGCCAGGGCGTCCAGGACGGGATCGATCACTGCGGTAGCGGCTTCGAATCCCTCCCGCAGCAGCACTGCACGGCACAGTGCCAGGGCGACGCGTGTTCTGAGTCCGGGCGTCTCCGCCTCGGAAAGCAGCCGCGCGAGCCGCGCGTCCGCCCCGGGCAGACCGGCCTCCTGCTCGGCCATGGCCAGGTCGATGTGCAAGCCGACCGTGGATCCGACGTCCACCGCCCGGCGCAAGTACGTCACCGTGGTGCTCGTCGCGCCCCGCCGTGAGGCCTCTGCCGCCGCCGTACGCAGTACCTGTGTCGCCCACGGCGCAGTAACAGGTGCCGCATGCAGGAGTTGAGCGGCGACCGTCTCCGAGGGAGCGCCCCGGCCGTGCAGCAGTTCGGCTGCCTGTGAGTGGGCCAGTCCGCTGCCCACGACGGTCATCTCGGCGGTCAGCGAAGCCGGCACCATGGGGTGAGCGAAGCGCAACGAGTGCTCGCCGTGCAGCACGCCCAGCCGTACCAGAACCCGGCAGGCGTTCTCGGTCTCCCGTTCGGAGAGGTTGGCCAGGGCACCAGCCGCTGCGCGGTCCGTGCCGTCTCCCAGGACGGCTACCGCCCGCACGAGCGGGACCGTGGCCGGAAGAACGTGGTGCAGCCGGGCGAGCAACGCACGGGCGGCCGAAGACGAGCCGAGCCGACGAACGTCGTCCGGAGTGACCGCGGTGCTGCCTCGCAGGCTGCGCAGCAGCTCCAACAGCAGGAACGGGTTGCCGCCGGTCACCTGCCGGCAGACCGGGGCCAGAGCCTCCGAGTCCGCTGCGGGCAATCCCTCTTCCACCAACGCGCCCACGGCATCCGCGTCCAGTCCTGCCAGCCCTACGGTACGCGTCCGGAGGAGCAGATCACGGATCGCCGTGTCGGAGGGGTCAGGAGGGCTCATGGCTCCAGCGATGGCCAGCGGGAGCGAGGCGATGTGTTCCGTCAGATGGGTGAGCCAGCCCAGCGAGGCGTCGTCCGCCTCGTCCAGATCGTCCACGGACAGGAGGACGGGCTCCGTGCGGCACAACGCGGCCACCAGCCGGGTCACCTCGTGCATGGAGAGGGGCAGGCGCCCGGAACCGGACTCCGGCACCCCGGTGATCCGGCGCAGTGTCTCCGCCACGTCGGCGGGCAGACGGCGCCCCGCGCTCGCACCTGGACCATCGGCCAGGGGTTCGAGAAGCTGCCGCAGGACGCCGAACCTGAAGTCGCGCTCCAGCGCACCGGCTCGGGCCCGCAGGATCAGAAAGCCGCGTTCCCGCGCCTGGCGCTGCAACTCCCTCAGAAGCGCGGTCTTGCCCACGCCCGGCTCTCCGACGAACACCAGCGACGCGCTGCGCTCGCCCGCCACGGCCGCGAACAGTTCTTTGACCTCCTTGCACTCGGCCTCTCGTCCGACCAACGCCCTCATGACTTCCTCGTACGAACCAGGCCGGTCTCTGCTTCCGGCGACACCGCGCTCGTCGTGCACGAGCCATAAACGAACAGGTGGGAATGCTTTCATGCTCGTTCCGGCGCCGCTGACCGGCCGACGGAAACGGCCTCGGCGACCATGCTCCGCTCCCTGCCGTCGTGTGTTCCCAGGATCGGATCGAGATCAGCAGGGCTTCGGCCCAGTCGAGCGGTTCTCCCGGCGCCCGCCTCCCCGGCCGCCCGTACGACCTCGGGCGAGGTGTCGACGCACCATGCGGGGTTGCGGGGCGGGGGGCGATTGCAGGTGGTGCTGCGGACCGTGTCCCTGTCTCCGCCGATGACGCGGAGGCGACGCCGACGGCCCGTCACGTGCCCATCAGGGCGGCCCCGCCGACGGTGCAGGCCAATCCCGGCGCCGCGTGCCCCACCCGCTGCGGCGCGGAGTCCGTAGAACTGCTCACCACACACCACCAGCGTCGGCCCGGGGTCAGCTGTCACTGATCCGCTCGCGGCGGCGCTGCCGTGCGGTGGTGTTGTCGAACGCCTGCTTCGGCGGGCCACGTCAAGCGTGACCCGCTCCGTACGCCCTGTCAGATCCGAGACCGACCGCACAGGAGACGCTCGGTGCGCGGCTCAGACGGTGGTGCTCCGGGCTCTCCCATGTCCATGACGACCTGCGGCCGGATAGTCCGCCGCCGTTCCCGGGAGCCCAAGGACGCCCGCAGCCCCCGCAGCCCCCGCAGCAGCGGACCGTCCTGGAGACCGTGGCCGCCGCCATGGCGCAACGGCGGCCCCAGCAGGGGGCAGCACCACCGCGTCGACCGGTGGTGCTGCTCTTGTTCCTGCCCGAGGCTCGGCGCCCGTCCGCCATCGCATGCCGGTACGGACATCGATGTACGAACGCTGATGCCGATGACCTGCGCAGCCTCGGCGTATCCCATTCCTTGATCCAGGAGCCGGATGCATGCCTCCCGCTCCTGGACCGGCAGTGCTGATCAGCTGTCTCGCAGCCGGTCAGCACCGCGAGCCTCCGGCTCCGGTCCGCGGTGGCGGTGCCGAGGCGGCTGCCGGGCGCGGCGGCGCACCCCCGCCTGGTCGGGACGGTACCGGCCCGGGATCGTGCGGCGGGTGCACCGGCGTGCGAGGGCTAGTAGTAGGTGTGCGGGCAGGGGGGCGTGGTGGGCGGTGTGGTGGTCGTCGCGTTTCCGGTGACCTGGGCGGTGACGTCGTAGACGACTCCGTCCTCGTCCACGGTCAGGGACACCTGGCCGGTGAAGGGCCCCTCGGTCGTGGGCGTCCAGGTCAGCTCGATCGTGCAGGAATCCCCGGCGTCGAAGGCGGTGTCCAGGTCGCAGGTGCCCCCGGTCCGGGTCACGCCCGGAGGAAGGTTCAGCGGCAGGCCGTCGAAGCCCACCAGGACGGTGCCGTTGTTGGTCAGCGTGAGCGTGACGGTGCCGGTCTCCCCGACCTCCACCGTCCCGAAGTCGCCGTCCGTGAGCGTCACGTCTCCCGGCGCCCGGTAGGAAGCGGTGACAGCGGCCGGGACGGTAGCGGTATGGGCCTGGGCCGCCGGGACCAGCGTGAGGCTGATCGCGCAGGCGGCGAGAGCGGACATGGCGAAACGTGCGGAACTTCTACGGGACAGCACGAGATGGTCTCCCTTGGTTGGCTGATGACAACCCCACTATCGGAAGATCAGACACATCTGACGTGCCATGGGACTGTATGTGGGCGTGGCGTCCGCCGTACTCACCCGTCTGCGCCGTACCGGGGTCCGCTCACTCCACCGGCCTACCGCGCGTTCCGGCTGTTCCACCGGCAGTACGCCGGAGATCATGCGCGTGGAAGGCCCGCACGGCGTTGCGGCCCTGATGGGTGTGGCCGTGCGGCGGGTCGTCGTCCGTGCACACGCTGGGAACGGGGCGACGACCGCACAAATCGACGAGGTGCCCAGATGACGCAGCTGAACCGGATGATCTGCGGGAGAAAGGCACGGACCTGGGCGGCGGCGGCCCTCACCGCCGCTGCGCTGACTGCGGCCGGCACCGGCTGCTCGTCCGGAAACGGCGCTCCGGCCAAGACACAGAGGCAAGCGCAGGAGCAGGCGGACGAGGCACGGCCGGTGGCCGCTTCCGCGTCCGCTTCGCCGTCGGTCTCGTCCTCAGCCGTCCAGGGCAGCGGCCACCTCGTCGTCACGTACGAGAAGGGCAAAACTGCCGCTGACCGGCAGACCGAGGCCTTCCTCAAGGAGAACAAGGTCTTGGAGGGCGTCGCCGAGTACGTCGACGAGCTCATCGCCCTGCCGTACGACGTTCCGCTGCGCGGCCGCAGTTGCGGCACGCCGAACGCCTTCTGGAGCCCGGAGACGAAGGACATCAGCTACTGCTACGAGTTCCTTGAGGCGCTGAAGCCCGTCTATCAGAAGCAGGACACCACCGGCACCACGGAACAGCGCGCCGCCGAGGTGGACAGCGATCTCGTCGGCCTCACCAACGGTGTGCTCCTCCACGAGCTCGGGCACGGCCTGGTGGCCATGTACGAGCTGCCCATCACGGGCAAGGAGGAGGATGCCGTCGACCAGTTGTCGACCCTGCTCCTGACCACCGGCGACAAGACACACGTCAACTACGCGATCAGCACCATCAACGCCTGGGGCGGCCTCGCAGAGGCCGAAACCAAGGGCAGACTACCCATCGACAACTACGCCGACGAGCACTCCCTGAGTGTGCAGCGTTACTACAACTGGGCATGCTGGCTCTACGGTTCCGACCCGGACGCCTACCAGTCCCTCGTCGAAACCCCCGACAACCCCGACGGGGCCCTGCCACAGGAACGCGCCGAACGGTGCCCACAGGAATTCAGCCAGATCGCCGGTTCCTGGGGCACACTCCTGGACCCCTACATGAAGCAATGACACGCCACCACTCGACGCCCCTGCCCGGCCTCAGCACAGCCAACCACGCTGCCCACCACATGGTGGAGCCCGCCTGCCCCATGGACATGCCATTTCCACCGTGAGACTGGCGCGTGGGTGCTGCTGCTCAGCGCCTCGTCTCGTATCTGGTCAGTACCACGCCGCCGGGAAACGTCCGCGTCTCCACCAGGTTCAGGTTCACCCAGCTGTCCAGCGCGGTGAAGAACGGCGTGCCGCTGCCCACCAGGACCGGATGGGCGGCGATCGCGTACTCGTCGATCAGCCCGGCGCGCATGGCCGCCCCGGCGAGAGTTGCGCCGCCGATGCTCATCGGGCCGCCGTCCTCGGCCTTGAGCCGGGTGATCTCGGCGATCGCGTCACCGCTGACCAGGCGGGTGTTCCAGTCGACCTCGTCGATCGTCGAGGAGAACACCACCTTCGGCGTGTCCCGCCAGTTCCGCGCGAACTCCATCTCCGCCGGGGTGGCGTCGGGCTGCTGGTCGCCGGTCGGCCAGTAGGAGCTCATCGTCTCCCACAGCTTGCGTCCGTACAGCGTCAGGCCGCTCGCCTGCTCGTGGTCGAGCCACCACTGGAACAGCTCGTCGCTCGGCGGTCCGCTCCAGCCGATGTCGTCGCCGGGCGCGGCGATGTAGCCGTCCAGGGTGAGGTTCATGCCGTAGATCAGCTTCCGCATGGCCCAGCCTTCCGTTCGTGGGTGTCCGGCGTATGGACGAGCGCGTCACGGGAGACTCGTCGGTACGCGATCCGGGCTCTCCGGTCGCCCCCGTGCTCGGACTCAGCGTGGCGTACTCGGCCGACCCGTACAAGCCGCACGATCGCGGCCTCACCCTCGCGGGGAAATGCCACGGACGTGAGACGGATCATGGGTGACAGGACGGCGAGACGGCCAAGAACGCCCAGGTCACGCACGATCGACATGTCGCGAGCGGCGAGCCCCGCACGGGGTCGGGAAGCGGGCCGGAGGCGCCGGAGGGGAGAGCCGGTCCCAGGGGCCGGGCGCACCCGGCCCCTGCCCGTACTTCTGATCCTCACGCCGCACCCTGTCCCCCGCACCCGCACGGCCAGGTCCGATGCGCCTGTCACCCGACGGGCTTCAGCATTCGGATCTCCATCGCGGGTGCACCCCGACACCGATGTCGTGCTCCCTCACCCAGTCGGGTGTGAGCGGGCGCATCCGATGAATCGCTGGGGTACGGCTCTCTCCCCACAGCCCGGATCTCATCTTTCAGTCGTCGGATTCGGACGTCTTCCGAGGGTGGGTGGGGTAGACCTCGTGCCAGTGCTCGGCAGAGCGGACCAGGTCGTCGATGACGTGGAGGAGGAACTGGCTCGTGTTCTCCAGCCGGGCGCCGGCGGGGGTGGTGGTGCCGAGTTTCCGGGCTGCGATCCGGCAAGCCTCGGCGACCCGGGTTTGGTTGCGCGCGCCGGCCACGATGGACTGGAACGCTACGTCGTCGTCGATGGCGTAGCGTTCGGCGCGGCTGTGGGGGTCGCGTTCGCGTTTGACGAGTGCCTGGTTCTCCAGGTAGCCGATGGCCTTGGAGATGGAGGCGGGGCTGACGTGCAGGCGTCGCACGAGTTCCGCGGAGGTGAGGCTGCCGCTGTCAGTGGTGAACAGCGCGGAGAGCACCCTGGCCATCATCTGTGGGAGCCCGGCCCGAATCATCAGTTCCATGCTCTGCGCTTCCACCTCGTCCACGAGCCGTGGATCGCGCCCGCCGGGGTCGGTCCGTCCTGGTGACGGGGTCGGCGCAGCGGTCCTGCGCTGGTGCCCGTGTCGTGCGCCGGCCCGGTTGGCCGCCTCGGCGTGGTAGCCGCGCGGCCCGCCGTTGCGCATCACTTCGCGGGTGACGGTGGAGGTCGGCCGCCCGATGCGGCGGCCGATGGCGGCATAGGTCAGCTCCTCGCGCAGCCCGGCGGCGATCTGCTGTCGGTCCTGGAGGGTGAGTCTGTCACCAGGCATCGGGGGTCCTCCGCTGTCGGCGTCGAGGCCAGCTTAATGCAACGCAACGTCGTTGCATTAGCCGGCAGGGGTCACGCAATGATTTTGCCCCGTTGACCTGCAATTACGTTGTCGCTTCGCATGGATATGATTGACGGCCTTGTGTATGCAACGTAACTTTCGCCGGGTTGTAAAAGCGTTTGTGTGGCGCCGGATCTCACCAACGGGAGTGAAACCCATGACTACCGATCTCGGTCAATCCGCGGTCGCGGCGACTGCGGTACGCAAGGCATACGGCGACCACGTGGTGCTCGACGGCATCGATCTCGACATCCCCGTGGGGTCCGTCTTCGCGTTGCTCGGCCCGAACGGTGCGGGCAAGACCACCGTGGTGCAGATCCTGTCCACGCTGATCCGTGCCGACGCGGGGGAGATACGGGTCGCCGGCCACGATGTGGTCCGGGATCCGGACGAGGTGCGCGCCGCGATCGGCGTCACCGGCCAGTTCTCCGCGGTGGACAGCTTCCTCACCGGCGAGGAGAACCTGCTGCTGATGGCCCGCCTGAACCGCCTGCCCCGCCGGGAACGGCGGCAGTCCGCAGCGGACCTGCTGGCGCGGTTCGATCTGGTCGACGCGGCCCGGAAGCCTGCGGTGACGTACTCCGGTGGGATGCGCCGCCGTCTGGACCTCGCGATGACGCTGGTCGGCCGGCCTCGGGTGATCTTCCTCGACGAGCCGACCACCGGGCTGGACCCGCGCAGCAGGCGGACCATGCGGGAGATCATCCGCAGGCTGGTGAAAGACGAGGGCGTCACCGTCTTCCTCACCACTCAGTACCTGGAGGAGGCCGACCAACTCGCCGACCGGATCGCGGTGCTGCACGGGGGAAAGCTGGTGGCGGAGGGCTCTCCCGAGGAGCTCAAGCGGCAGGTCGGCGGCGGCCATGTCACCCTGCGGTTCTCCGACCCCCGCGGTTACGACCACGCGGCCCGGACGCTGGACGTGGTGTCCCGCGACGATGAGGCACGCACCCTGCAGATCCCCAGCCAGGGCGATGTCCGGTCGTTGCGCGCATTGCTGGAACGGCTCGACCACGCCTCACTCACCGTGGACGAACTGCGGTTCCACACCCCCGATCTCGATGACGTCTTCTTCGCCCTGACGGGCAACCCGGTCACGGAACAGGAGACCGCCCGGTGAGCACCGTTTCCATCAGCGTTTCCCACGCCTTTGCCGACTCGGCGACCATGTTGCGCCGCCAGTTGCGGCACATGCTGCGTTACCCGACGCTCATCCTGACGGCCGCCGGGGTTCCGGTGGTCTTCCTGCTGCTGTTCGTCTACGTTCTCGGCGGCATCCTCGGCACCGGCCTCGGCGGGCCGTCCGGTGGCCGGGACGCCTACGTGAACTACGTCGTCCCCGGCGTCATCCTGATGACTGTGGCGACCGCTGCCCAGGGCACGGCGATCTCGGTAGCCATCGACATGACCGAGGGCATCGTCGCCCGGTTCCGCACCATGGCCATCGCCCGGGTCTCGGTGCTCACCGGCCATGTACTGGGCAGCCTGATCCAGACCCTGCTGAGCATCGCCGCCGTCATCGGGGTCGCACTGCTGGTGGGATTCGAGCCGACCGCGGACTTCGGCGAATGGCTCGGCGCGGTCGGCGTCCTCGTAATGATCATCCTCGCGCTCACCTGGCTGTCGGTCGCACTGGCCATGGTCGCCAAGAGCGTCGCCACCGCGAGCAACATGCTGACGCCGCTGATGATCCTGCCCATGATGGGCAGTGGTTTCGCCCCTACCGACTCGATGCCGGCCGGACTGAAATGGTTCGCCGACTACCAGCCGTTCACCCCGTTCATCGAAACCCTGCGCGGCCTGCTGATGGGCACCCCGATCGACAACAGCGCAATCCTGACCGTCAGTTGGTGCGCCCTGATCGCCCTGGGCGGCTACCGGTGGGCCAAGAAGCTCTACAATCGCGAGCCCACCAAGTGAGTGCCTTCGTCGTGTCAGCCACGTGAGCTGCACGAACTCCTCGGCATTCCAGATCGCAGGCGGCGAACGGGTGCCTCACCCCGTGGGGCCTGGGTAGCGGCCGGGTTCTTTGTGCTCTCCGCCGCGTTCGGCCCGCTGCCGGCCGGTGCAGGGCTGGAGGTTGAGCGGCCCGAACTCGACCAGGCATTCGTCCGCCACCACATCAACATGCCCGGCCGGTACTCCTTCCAGCTCCCCTGCCTGCCCGGCGGACTCCGGCCTCTCCGGCAGCCGGCAGCCGGACGCCGACGACGAGTAGCGAAGCACGGCGGGCGCCTCCGGCCGCGCCCGCCGCTCACGCTGTCGTAGAAGGTTCGTGTGATCGGCTACCGAATCGGGCTGGCTTATGCGTTGGTCTTCTCGACGCGGACGGATCGAGCGCGGACCACGAAGGGCCGGGAAAGGACAGTGATGGCGATGGAGGTCGCGGCCACAGCAGTGATGGCCGTGCCGGCGGTGAAGTGCTGGGCAACGCCGCCGGCGATCGCGGCTCCGATGCCCTGCCACGTCATCCGGCCGGCGGACTCAACTCCCTGGACCTGGCCACGGACCGGATCGGGGGTCAACTCCAGGAGCTGCTCCTGGAGCGGCAGGGTGGCTGCGAACCCGGCACCGGCGATGAATACCGCGAATGTCGCCACCAGCATCGGCGGGTGGATGGCGAACAGCAGGTAAGGGATGGCGAGCAGCAGTCGCAGGGCGAATGCGTAGCGGCGTCTCTGCGCGGCGGTGAGCAGTCGCCCGACCGTCAGGTCACCGAGGAGCATGCCTGCCGATCCGGCGGCCAGGAAGACGCCGGCGTGATGGGGTGCGTAGGAGATGAACAGGGCCTCGCAGCCGACGATCAGGCCGTTGGGGACCCACAGGTTCAGCAGCAGAGAACGTTGGCCGGGATGGGAGAAGAGCGCGACGTTCGTCGTCCAGGTCTGGCGCAGTCCGGGGCGACGGGTCAGACGGATCGATCGTTCGCGGACGGTCGCCGCCACCGTGATCAATCCGGCTCCGGTCAGGGCCGTCGCGACGACGAAGACCTCTTGCGGGCTCAGGTACCGCAGAAGTACGGCGCCAATGGCGAAGCCGAGGATGGCCATGCCGCCCGAGGTGATGTTCATCAGCGAACGTGCCAGGGCATACGTGGAGTTCGGCACCACCTCGGCGAGCAGCCCCATCCGCGTTCCGGTTCCCAGGGACTGGAAGAACCCCAGCACAAGGAGCAGGCCGAACCGGGCAACGAGCGGAAGTTCCGGAAGCGCCTGTGCGGCGGTGCATACGAGCGAGACGCACTGAAGCGCGACGAGGGTTCGGCGAGGCCTGTTTCCGTCCGCGACCGACATCAGTGTCAGCGCACCGAGCACCATCGCGAACGTGGCGCCATACATGCTCACGGCTGTCAGAAACGGGGACTTGGTCTGATGGTTGACCAGCGTGCCGAGGGCGAAGCCCGACAAGGTGCTCGCGGCGACCGTCAGTGTGAAGCCGGCATGCAACCCGGCGAACTCACGGTTGCGGAGCAGCCCACGGTAGCCGGTAGTGGTAGGTGTACTGGACGTGGATGTGTCAGAAGGCATAAAAAAAGCCTCCGCGCACCGATCGGGGCGCCGAAGGCCAACGCGAACATTCTAGCATCCGGCCCGGTCCCGCCCACGGCCCGCCGTCTTCGGACCGTTGGCGGTATGGACGCGGATGCGTACCGTCTACGGCAGCACCGCACATTCACCGGTGGCTGTCGCCGGGGTGAGCAGGCTGGTGAGCTCGGCCGCCGGCGCGGGCGTACTCCGCCTGCTGACCGGCCACGCCGCCGCCCGGGGCGGCCTGCTCCTGGTCCTCGGCCGCTCCGCCCGGCGCGCCGGAGATCGGCAGGGCACTGCCGACCGCGCGGCCCGGCCGCGTGGTGTCCTCGTACCGTCACCACGGAGCTGGTGGCCCTTCAGCCGCCGCCGAGTCCGGCGGTACCGAAGCTGTGGTGGCCCGTTGGTGGCGGCGAAGCGGGAATCGAAGGTGTGCCACACCCCGCCGCTCAGGTGCGGTTGCCGGGGGTGGGGTCGGGGCGCGGGCGGCGCCGGGAGGGGTGGCGCCGTCGTCAGCGAGGCGGCGGTGAAACCCCCGGGGGATGCGGCGGTGAAACGCCGGGGGCTGCGGTCAACGGCCGGCGAGGTCCAGCGCGATGTCCACGATCATGTCCTCCTGCCCGCCCACCATGCCCCGGCTCCCGGCTTCGAGCAGTATCGCCCGGGTGTCGAGACCGTATCGCCGGGCCGCGTCCTCCGCATGTCGCAGGAAGCTTGAGTACACACCCGCGTAGCCGAGGCTCAGCGTTTCGCGGTCGACGCGCACGGGCCGGTCCTGGAGCGGCCGAACGAGGTCGTCGGCGGCGTCCATCAGTCCGAAGACGTCGCTGCCGTGCTCCCAGCCCATCAGGTCGGCGACGGCGACGAACGCCTCCAGGGGACAGTTCCCGGCACCCGCTCCCTGTCCGGCCAGCGAGGCGTCGACACGGCGGGCGCCGCTCTCCACGGCGACTACGGAGTTGGCGACGCCGAGACCGAGGTTGTGGTGGGCGTGAATGCCGATCTCCGTGTCGGCATCGAGCACGTCGCGGTAGGCGCGCACCCGGTCGCGGACGCCGTCCAGGGTGAGCCGGCCTCCCGAATCGGTGACGTAGACGCAATGTGCTCCGTAGGACTCCATCAGGGCTGCCTGCCGGGCGAGTTCGGCGGGCTCGGCCATGTGGGACATCATCAGGAATCCCGCGACGTCCATGCCCATCTCGCGTGCGGCCTCGATGTGCTGGGCGGAGATGTCGGCCTCGGTGCAGTGGGTGGCGACGCGCACGGAGCGCACGCCGAGTTCATGGGCACGGCGCAGTTCGGCGACCGTACCGATTCCGGGCAGCAGAAGGGTGGTGAGCCGGGCGCGCGTGACGACCTCGGCCGCGGCGGCAATCCACTCCTCGTCCCGGTGGGCGCCGACGCCGTAGTTGACGCTGGACCCGGCGAGTCCGTCGCCGTGGGAGACCTCGATGGCGTCGACCCCGGCCGCGTCGAGGGCGGCGGCGACGGCGCGTACGTCGTCGAGGGTGTACTGGTGCCGGACGGCGTGCATGCCGTCGCGCAGCGTCACGTCCTGCACGTACAGGTGGGGCAGCTGAGTGGAGATCATCGGGTGGTCAGCCTTTCCGCGACCCGCAGTGCGGCGGAGGTCATGATGTCGAGGTTGCCCGCGTAGGAGGGGAGGTAGTGGGCGGCCCCCTCGACCTCCAGGAAGACGGATACGAGGGTGGCGGTGCCTCCGGGGTGGCCGTCGGCGAGCTCGGCGAGGGGATCGTCCGCGCGGAGCGTCCGGATCTGCACCTCCTGTTTGAGCCGGTAGCCCGGGACGTACGCGGCGACCTCGTCGACCATCCCGCTGACCGAGGCGCGCACGGCGTCGGCCGTGGTCTCGTCGCAGTGGCCGATGACGCAGTACACCGTGTCGCGCATGATCAGCGGCGGTTCGGCCGGGTTGAGCACGATGATCGCCTTGCCCCGCACGGCCCCGCCGACCTTCTCCAGCGCCCGCGAAGTGGTTTCGGTGAACTCGTCGATGTTGGCGCGGGTTCCGGGTCCCGCGGACTTCGAGGCGATGGACGCCACGATCTCCGCGTAGCGGACGAGCGTCACCCGGGAGACGGCGGCGACGATCGGGACGGTGGCCTGGCCGCCGCAGGTGACCATGTTCAGGTCGGGCGCGTCGAGGTGCTCGTCGAGGTTGACCGGCGGCACGACGTACGGGCCGGTGGCGGCAGGAGTCAGGTCGATCAGGCGCTTTCCGTACGGCGCGAGGACGGCGGCGTTGTGGCGGTGCGCGCCCGCCGAGGTGGCGTCGAAGACGATGGCGACGGAGGAGAAGCACTCCATCCTCACCAGTCCCTCGACGCCCTCGTGGGTGGTGGTCACCCCAAGCCGACGGGCGCGGGCCAGACCGTCGGATGCGGGGTCGATGCCGACCATCGCGGCCATTTCGAGACGGTCGGACAGTCTCAGGATCTTGATCATGAGGTCGGTGCCGATGTTGCCGGAGCCGATGACGGCTACGGGGATGCGCGCACCTGCCGCGGTGCTGTTCGGGTTCTCGCCGTCAGTCACGGTCGCCTCCGGCAGGGATGCCGAAGAACGCCGCCGCGTTCCCTCCGAGGATCAGGGCTTGCTGTTCCTCGTTCAGTTCGGCGCAGTCTCGGACCACGGTGCCGGGCCGCTGTTCGCCGAGCGGGAAGGGGAAGTCGGTGCCCAGCATCACACGGTCCGCGCCCATCACCTCGACCAGCAGCCGCAGAGCCCGCGGGTCGAAGACGGCCGAGTCGACGGAGAACCGGCGGACGTACTCGGAGGGCGGTCTGGGTGAGTGGGCGCGGACGATGTCGCGCTGGTGCCAGGCGTTGTCCGCGCGGCCCAGGAGGAAGGCGAAACTCCCGCCGCCGTGGCAGAAGCAGAGTTTCAGCGACTCGGGCAGTTCCTCGAAGCCACCGGACAGAGCGAGGGAGAGGATGGAGAGCTGGGTCTCCGCGGGCATGCCGACCAGCCAGGGCAGCATATGGCCCCGCATCCGCTCGCCGGCGAGCATGTCCCAGGGGTGGACGAGTACGGGAATGCCCTCATCGGCGCAGTGGCGCAGGAAGACGAGGACGTCCGCGTCATCGAGGTTGCGTTCGCCGATGTGGTTGCCGATGTGTACGCCCCGGTGCCCGGCGGCGGCAGCCTTGGAGACGGTCTCGCAGGCGAGGGCGGTGTCCTGGAGCGGCACTTGGCACAGCGGGAGCAGCCGTGCGGGGTCGGTGGCGCAGTAGTCGAGGATGCGTTCGTTGACGAGGTCGCACCACTCGGCGGCGCGGTCGGGCGCCGCCGAGTAGCCGAACATCAGGGGCGTGGAGGAGATGGCCTGCACGTCGACCCCGAGCGCGTCCATCTCGGTGAGACGCAGCTCGGGCTCCCACAGTGCGGCGGTGACGGGGCGGTACGGCTCGCTCCCGCTCATCATCATGCCGGTGCCGTCGGCGTGTTCCCGCAGCCAGGGTTCACCGGCGCCGCTGAGGATGCGGCTCTCGGTCTGCGATATGCGCGGAAAGACGTGCGCATGGACGTCGATGACTGACAAGTCGTACTCCGTGAGGTGGGTTCAGGAATCCGCAGGGGGCGGGACCGGTGGCCGGTGCGGTCAGGAACGGGCCCGGGTCTGTGGGCGCATGTCCTGGGGCCACTGGCGTCCGGGATGTGCCGCGCCGCACCACGGGCAGGTCCGGTCGCCTCCGTAGAAGGCCTCGAAGACGGGCGGCAGGTCGTCCACGATGGACACGAGCTGGAGCTCGGAGCGGTGAACGAGGTGGTGGCACTGGGTGCAGTACCACTCCACCCCGTCCAGTTGTCCCTGGGGGCGGGCGAATTCGACGACGAGACCGAGGGAACCGGGCTCGGGTCGCTGCGGCGAGTGACGCACGTGCGGGGGCAGGAGGAAGACATCGCCCTCGTTGATCTGGAGGTCGGTGGGCGGCTTGCCCTCCTCCTCCATGACGCGCAGCACCATGTTGCCGCGGAGTTGGTGGAAGAACTCCTCGATGGGGTCGTCGTGGAAGTCGGTGCGCTGGTTGGGGCCGCCGACGACGGTGACCATGAGATCGGCGTCCTGCCAGATCTGGATGTTGCCGACGGGCGGCTTCAGCAGATCCTGGTGCTCGTCGATCCATTGGGCGAAGTTGAAGGGCAGGCGGTTCGCGAGCTTGGCAAGGGAAGGGGCGGGCATGCCGGGCGCTCCTCGGGGTCAGTCGGTGACGGGGATGTGGGCGACGCAGGAGATCTCGATCAGCAGGTGCGGGTGCGGGAGTTGATGGACGGCGACGGTGGTGCGGGCGGGGCCGCTCTCGTCGAAGTACTCGGCGTGGACGGCGTTGTAGCCACCGAAGTCGTTCATGTTCACGAGGTATGTGGTGAGGTTGACGACGTGGGAGAGGTCGCCCCCGACCGCGTGCAGCAGGTCGCGGATGTTCTCGATGACGGCGCGGGTCTGCGCCACGATGTCGAGGCTGGTGGTTCCCATGTCGTCGGCTTCGGCGCCCACGAAGGTGCCGTCGGGGAGGCGTGAGCTGGTGCCGGAGACGTAGACGAAGTCACCGGCCCGCCGCAGGTGCGGGAAGCGGCCGCGAGGTCGGGCCTTGCCGTCGACGAGCAGGGCCGCGCTGTTCCGGGGCTCGTTCATCGGGTGGTCACCTCGACCTGGCCGAGGCCGGCGCCCTGTACCCGGACGTGGGCGCCGCGTGGCAGGGGCAGGGCTGCCGTGGCCGCTCCGGCGAGCACGATCTGGCCCGGTTCGAGGGCGATGCCGGCCTCGCCTGCGAGGCGTGCGGCGGCGGCGAGGGAGCGCAGGGGGTGGCCGAGGATGGCCGCGGAGGAGCCGGTGGCGGTGACGCGGCCGTCGATTTCCACGGTGAGTCCGACATTGCCGAGGCTGCGGCTGTCGGGGTGGTGCCAGGGGCCGCAGGCGTAGTGGGATGCGGAGGCGTTGTCGGCGACGACATCGGGGAGGGTGAAGCGGAAGCCCGCGTACCGGGAGTCGAGGATCTCGTGGGCCACCGCGATCCCGGCGAGGCAGCGGGCCGCCTCTTCCGGGGTGACCCGGCCGGAGAGCGGGCGCCCGATCAGGAACGCGATCTCGGGCTCGATACGCGGGTGGATGAGGCCGTCGAGGTCGAGCGTCCCGCCGTCCTCGACGCGCATCGCGTCGGTGAGCAGCCCCCAGATGACGTCGTCGACGCCCATCTGCACCATCTTGGCGCGGCTGGTGAATCCCATCTTGACGCCGGTGGGCCTCTCCCCGCGGGCCCGCCGCCTCTCGACGACGGCGCGTTGGATCGCGTAGGCGTCATCGAGGGTGAGCGGTCCGGTATCGGTGGGCCGGTCGACGGTGCGGCCGTCGAGGGCCGCACGGTCGAGTATCTCGGCGAGTTCGGCCGCTCGCGCCGCGCCGCGGGTCTCGGTGTCGTTGCTCAACTCAGGCCTCCTCCGGGGCGAAGGCGACGCGCACGTCGCCCAGACCGTCGATACGTGCTTCCAGTACGTCGCCGGGGGCCGCCGGGACCATGGGTCCCAGCGCACCGGTCAGCACGGTGTCGCCGGCCCGCAGGGGGCGGCCGACAGCCGCGAGGGTGTCCGCGAGCCAGAGCGCGGCGTTCAGCGGATGTCCCAGGCAGGCGGCTCCGGTCCCGGTGGAGACCGGCTCGCCGCGCCGCTCCATGACCATGCCGGCCAGGCGCAGATCCAGCCGGTCCAGCGGAACGGGGCGGCTGCCCAGGACGTACAGGCCGCTGGAGGCGTTGTCGGCGACGGTGTCGGCGAGGGTGATGTCCCAGTCCTGGATGCGGCTGCCGCAGACTTCGATGGCGGGCAGTGCGAACGCGGTGGCGCGCAGCAGATCGGCGACCGTGTGCCGGTCCTTGTCGAGGTCGGCGTCCAGGACGAGGGCGACCTCGGCCTCGACCCGGGCCTGCTGGACGGCACCGGGCGGGATCTCGGCGCCGTCCGGCACGGCCATGTCCGCGTAGAGCATGCCGAAATCGGGTGTGGATACGCCGAGTTGGGATTGAACCGCCGGTGATGTCAGTCCGATCTTGCGCCCGGTGAGGCGCCGGCCGTCGGCCAGCCAGCGCTCGGTGAGCCGGTTCTGTACGGCGTAGGCGGCTTCGGCGGACGTGATGAGATCGCGGACGGGGGCGCAGGGGGTGTTGTCGGCGTGGGCGCGCAGCAGCCGGTCCGCGGCGGCGCCGACCGGAGTGTCCCGGTCGTCTTGGGTGGCGATGGGCTTCATGGGCTCCTCAGACCTGGACGCAGATGTTGACGGGCTCGGAGAAGAAGTCGAGGGAATAGGTGCCGCCCTCGCGGCCGATACCGGAGTCCTTGATGCCGCCGAAAGGAGTGCGTAGGTCGCGAAGGTTCCAGCAGTTGACCCAGACGATGCCGGCTTCGATGCGCGGGGCGACCCGGTGTGCGCGCGAGAGATCACGGGTCCACACGGTCGCGGCGAGTCCGTACCGGCTGTCGTTGGCCAGGGCCACAGCCTCGTCCTCGGTGTCGAAGGGGGCGACGTGGCAGATCGGCCCGAAGACCTCCTCACGCATCGTGCGGGCCCGGCCGTCGAGTCCGGTCAGGACGGTCGGCTCCACGTAGAAGCCCCTGTCGCGCCGGTCCCCGAAGGACGGCACGCCACCGCCCGCGACGACGGTCGCCCCTTCGTCCACGGCCAGCCGGTAGTAGGAGAGGACCTTGTCCCGGTGCGCGGCGGAGATCATCGGCCCGTAGTCGGTCAGCTCCCGGGCGCGTTCGCCCAGCCGTGCCACGAACTCGTCGAAGACGGTCCGCTGGACGTAGACCCGCTCGGTGCACAGGCAGATCTGCCCGGAGTGGGTGAAGGCGGAGCGGACGGTGCCGTCGACCGCCGCGTCCAGGTCGGAGTCGGCGAAGACGAGTGCGGGATTCTTGCCGCCGAGCTCGAAGGATACGGGCGTGAGGTGGTCGGCGGCCTTGCGCATGATGGCCGCGCCGGTGGCCGACTCCCCGGTGAAGGCGATGGCGTCGACGCCGGGGTGGGAGGTGAGGAACTCACCGGCCGCGCCGGTACCGTGCCCGTGCACAAGGTTGAACGCCCCGGCGGGGAGTCCGGCCGCGTCGATCACTTCGGCGAGGAGCGTCGCCGTGGACGGGGTCTCCTCGGAGGGCTTCGCGACGACGGCGTTGCCCGCGGCGAGCGCCGGGGCGACCTTCCACGTGAGCAGGAGAAGCGGGAGGTTCCAGGGCGAGACGACTGCCACGACGCCGAGGGGGCGGCGGACCGTGTAGTTGAGCGCCTTGCCGGTACCTGTGCTCCAGCCGGGGACGGCGGTGGTGTAGGAGGTTTCGGGCCGGCCGTGGAGGAGTTCCGCGTAGGCGCGGAAGTTACCGATCGCGCGGGGGATGTCGACGGTGGCGGCGAGTCCGCGCGGTTTGCCGGTGTCGCCCGCCTCGGCGTCGGCGAACTCGTCGAAGCGGGCCTCTATGCCGTCGGCGATGCGGCGCAGTGCGGCGGCGCGCTCTTCGGGACCGGTGTTTCCCCAGGGTCCGTCCAGCGCGCCGCGCGCCGCTGCGACGGCCGCGTCCACGGTCTCGTGTCCCGCTTCCGGTACCTCGCCGACGACCGTCCCGTCGACCGGGTCGACCAGTGGGAACGTCCGGATCGCGGTGCCGTCGGACGGGGCGGGGCCGAAGGCCCCGCCCACATAGTGCCGCGCCGTCTTCATCTGTTCGCCCCTCGCCCTCAGGTCGGCTTCCCGTTCCTGTTCCGGTGCCCTTTCCTGATCAGGAGCATGGTGCGGGCGAGATATGCCTGTCTAATGCTCTTTGCCGCGTTCGGTATAGCCGAATGGCTATGCCTGGGCGAGGGGTTCGGTGCCCTCGGCATGGTGGGCACCGTCCGCCTTGAGCCCGGCCGCAGCGGCGCGCAGCGTGCCGAGCAGAGCGCGGGTGGAGGGGCTGAGGGGCCGGTTGCGGGGCAGGGTGATGCCGACGCTGTGACCGATCGGATCCAGCGAGATGGGCAGCGGGGTCAGCCGTGGGTCGTCCGCGCCGATCAGGCCCGGCAGGACGGCGACCACATCGGTCTCGATGAGGAGTTGACGCACGGTGAGGAAGGATGTGCACTCGACACGGTTCTCCGGCAGGGGCAGCTTGGCCCGTACGAAGAACTCCTCCAGTTCGCGGCGCAGGACGGTCTCCGTACCCGGCAGGATCCACGGATGGGCCAGCAGGTCGGGCAGGGTGAGCCCGGCTTCCCCGACAGCCGGGTGGTGGGCGCCGACCACGACGCGTACGGACTCCTCGTAGAGCGCGTGCCGGACGGTCGCGTCGTCCGCGGGTGCGGTGAGGCGGCCGACGATCACATCCAGGCGCCCGGCCTCCAGGTCGACCAGGAGCACTTCCGGCGTCGCCTCCCGCACGATCACGGACAGCAGCGGATGCCGCCCCTTGAGGGCGGCGATGGCGCGCGGCAGCAGCAGGTTGGAGCCGGCGAGGTGAGTGCCGACGACGACGGTGCCGCGGTCGGCGTCGGCGATCTCGGCGACGTGCCGGGCAGCCTGGGTGAGCTGGGCCAGAACGGCACGGGCGTGATCGGTGAAGGCGTCCCCGAACACGGTCGGGGTGATACCGCGCGGACCCCGGTCGTACAGGGACACGCCGAGGACGGCCTCCAAGTCGTGCAGTCCCCGGGTCACCACCGGTTGCGTGACGTGCAGGGAGGCGGCCGCACCGACAACGCTGCCCTGCTCGCTCAGGGCGTCGACCAGGATGAGATGGCGCAGCTTGAGGCGCCCGTCCAGAAGGCGTGGAATGTCCATGGCCGCCGACCATATAGCCGCGCGGCTCCCCGGGGGAAGGGTTCCATGACCGTTCAGGCATACCCCAGGGGGGAAGAGGTATTGGCGTGATCCACGTCGCATCGGCAGCATCGCCACCCAGGGCCCGATCCGAGCGACCGAGAGGATCCCATGAGCGCACCGCGGACCGTTGTCAGCGGCGGCCGGATGATGACCATGGACGACGAACCGGGTGAACCGCCGGCGGGCTCGCTCCTGGCCGAAGGCGGCCGGATCGCGGCCATCGGCCACGCACCCGAGGCCTTCCGACCACCTGGACGCACAGGTCGCCGCATCGAGCGGACCGCCGCGACCCTCCCCACGTGCTCGCGGGAGACCCCGCACGGCTGGTCCACCGAGCCGAACGCCGGGCCACCGTGCACTACGCCCGGGCGTGCGCACCCCACTGACCCATCCCCCGCACCGATTCCGACTGTTCGACCCCGAAGGAGAGGCGACCCCATGAGCGGTACACAGCGCACCCTGGTCACCGGCGGCCATGTCATCACCATGGACGACGAGTACGGCGAACTGCCCGAAGGCGGCGTCCTGATCGAGAACGGCCGCATCACGGCGATCGGCCGCGGCGCCGACGACTTCACCGGCGTGGACGCCGAAGTGATCGACGCGCAGGGCGGATTCATCCTGCCCGGCATGGTGGACAGCCACCGCCACACCTGGATGGCGCTGCTGCGCGCCATCTCCGCCGACCAGTCCCTGATGGAATTCCTCGCCAGAACCTTCTACGGCATCGGCTCCCTGGTCCGGGCCGAGGACCTGGGGGCCGCCTCGATGGTGGGCGCCCTGGAGGCTCTGGACGCGGGTGTCACGACGATCTTCGACTGCTGCGACTGCGTCAACTCCCCCGACCACGCCCGGGCCGGCGTCGAGGCGCTGCGCGCGTCCGGCATCCGCTCCGTGTACGCGTACGGCATGCAGGTCTACGACTTCCGGCCGGCCTCCTTCACCGGGCACGAACAGCGTCTGGGGGACGCCGCGGCGCTGCGCTCGGAGTACTTCGCCTCGGACAGCGACCTGTCGCGGATGGGCATGCTCTTCAGCGACTTCGGCACGGTCCCGTTCGAGGACACGGCGCGGGAGATACGCACGGCTCGCGAGCTGGGTGTCAAGGCGGCCTCCCACACGGGCGCCGCCACCAGTTCCATCCTGCTGCGCGGACTGCGCGAACTCAACGACCGTGATCTGCTGCTGCCCGAGCACCTGCACATCCACTGTCCCGCGCTCAACGACGAGGAGTGGAGGCTGCTCGCCGACACCGGTGGCAAGGTGACCATCGCCCCGGAGACCGAGATGCAGATGGGCATGGGGTACCCCCCGTTCCGCGCCGCCCTGGCCCATGGGCTCGCGCCGGGGATCTCCACGGACATCGTGTGCGTCGGCTCCGGCGACCTGTTCTCACAGATGCGGCTGGGACTGCAGTTCCAGCGTTGCCTCGATCACGATCCGGTCCACCGCTCCGGCCGGATGCCCGCCACCGTCGGCCTGTCCGTGAGGGACGCGCTGACCTGGGCCACACGCAACAGCGCCGCCGCGATCGGCCTCGGCGACCAGGTCGGCTCGCTCACTCCGGGCAAGCGGGGCGACGTCATCGTCGTCCGGCCGCGCATGGACCTCGTACGCTCCAGCTACCCGGCGGGATCGGTGGTCCTCCAGTCGGCGGCGGCCGACGTGGACACGGTTCTGGTCGACGGCGTGGCCCGCAAGCGCCACGGCAAGCTGGTAGGTCAGGACCTGGCCGCGGTGCGGCGGCGGGCCGAATCCGCGCTCGACCACCTGCAGACGGCGGCGGCCTCGCTCCCCGGCCTCTCGACGCAGGACATCTACGGCTGGTTCACCCAGGCCGAGCGGCTGGCCTCGGTGAACTTCTCGCAGGCGTACGGGAAGTGACGAGAGCGGGAGGGCCCGGCCCTCCCGCTTGCTTCCAGTGTTCGGCCCGCCGGCCGGCACAGCCTCGACGGCGGCGTGCGGCGGTTGACCGCGGTCGCGGCGACCGGACCGGTACCACTGGAGGGTCATCGAGCGTTCGTCGCTACTGCCGCCGGCAGCCACCGGGACACCGGTGGCGGGGAGAAGGCCGCGCACCTTCACGGCGAGGTCGAACCGCTCGCCATTCCGTGCCGGGCCGTTCGCCCGCCGCCGTGGCCCACGGTGCCGGCCTCGCACCGCTCCCCGCCCACCTCAACGGCGGCTTCCTCGACCAGCACGGGCCCGGCAGGCCGCAGGAAGACCACGCCCGCGTCACGTGCCGCCTCCACCATCGGGTCCGCGAGGAAGCGGGCCGAAGACGGCCGCGCCGACGGCTCCCTCGGGCAGGCCCCGGCCGGTGCCGCGGGCCGGGATTCGTACGACTCACCGGCGCGGACGGACGCACCGGAGGCGTCCTGCGCCCTCAGTCCTCTTCGCGCGCCGCGCGTCCGGCGGTCCCGGTCCGGGCCACGAGCCCCAGCAGCCGCTCGAAGAGCGCGGAGCGCGGGTCGGCGAGGTCGAGGAAGACGTCGTAGTGGTGGCGTCCGGGCACCACGAGCAGTTCGGCGGCGCCCCTCGCCGCGCACGCCGCGTGGAAGGCCGCACTCTGTGCGAGGAAGCCGCTCCCGTCGTGCTCGGACACGGCGATCACGGACTCGGGGAGGTAGGAGCCGACCTGGTCGAGGGCGAGCAGCGGGCTGAGTGCGGCGGCGCGGGCGGTGTCCAGGCCCAGCCATTCATTGGCGAAGGCAGCCACCAGAGGACGCAGGTCGAACAGGCCGCTGATGGGCAGGGCGGCCTTCACCACGTCCGCCGGCAGCCCCAGTTCCCGCTGCCAGCCACCGGACATGGTGGCCGCGGCGAGATGGCCGCCGGCGGAACTCCCGCCGACGACGATGCGGCCGGGATCCAGACCGTGCTCGGCACCATGCCGGTGGGTCCAGCCGACGGCGGCCCTGACCTGGCGGACCATTTCCTCCAACGGTGCTCCTGGCGCCAGGGAGTAGTCGACAGCCACGGTCGCGATGCCGGCCGTATCGAGGGCGGCGGCCATGAAGGCGGTGTCGTGCCGGGACAGCATCCGCCAGTAGCCTCCGTGCACGACGAGGAAAACCGGCCTGAGCCTGCCCTCCTCCACGCCCCACACGTCGAGCCGTTCCCCGCTGTGTGCGTCGAAGGCGATCGCACGGTGTCCGGACAGATCACGCGTGGCCCGTCGGGACTCGCTGCGGTACGCGGTGATGTTCCGCTGGAATTCGCTCTCCTCGACGCTGAGCCGGACGTTGTAGGCGGCGTCGACGAGCGGGTCGGATCCCATGACCGCGCTCAGCCGGCTGTGGTGTCGTCGCCGGAGCCGAAGCCGCGGATCTGCTCGGCCACCGTCTGCGGGGAATCGAGGGTGGGGAAGTGGGTCTCACCACCGACCTGGTGGTACGAGAACCAGGGGTGCTCGGCGCCGAAGTCCTGTTGCGCACGCACGTACTCGTCCGCGGTCGGCTGGGAGAACAGATGACGAACGGGACGCTGTTCGGCGAGGGCGTTCATGCGCAGCAACGGCGATCCCCAGCGCTCGTACCCGTTCGCGATCACGCGACACGAGCGGGCCCACATCTCGAAGTCGAAGCCGGCCATCTCCTTGTCGAGGTGGTGGGCGACAACAGCGTTCGAACTGCCGTTGAGCCAGGTGTCGAAGAGGTCCTGACGGCCCTCGGTCCATCGCTCGCGGTCCTGGATGGCCGCGAGGCCGGCGGCGAAGTCCGCGGGCGGCGGCGTCATGATCCAGTCGATGACGATGCTGCGCGGCACCCGGCGGGCCCCGAGGCGCTCGGCCACTTCGATGTTGGCCCAGCCGCCGTGCGACGTCGAGACGGGCAGGAAGATGTCGACACCCAGCAGGTCGAGGACCGCGATGACGTCGTCGGCCTGCTCCGGGTAGCCGAAGTCGGCGACGGGCGTGCGGTCGATGCCGTGACCGCGCCAGTCGATCCGGATCACCCGGTGGGTGTCGGTGAGGTGGGGAAGCAGCGGGTCGAAGAGCCGGTGGTCCTGGCACCACCCGCTCAGCATCACCACAACCGGAGCACTCGCGGCCCCGTGGTCGTCGTAGCTGATGGAGTGGCCGTTGACCTCGGCGCACTTGAGATCGGAGGAGACTGTACTCACCGGGTTGTCCTTTCGTCCTTCACATACAGGTGCGGCTGGTGCGACGCTCAGGGGGCACGCGGGAGACGCCCGGGGGCCTGTCCGGTATCTGCCGCCCGGCCCGCGACACCCTCGGGGCGTACGTCGGAATTCCGGGCGCGGCTCAGGCAGAGGCGCCCAGGAAGCGGTCCGCGCCCGTCGGGGTGGCGAGGGCGGCTCGCATCCGGGAGGCCCCCAACGACTTCCAGCGGCCGGCGAGGCTGAGAAGAGGGGCGCGGGGCGCGTCCGGGATGACATTGAGCAGACGCAGCCGGTAGGACCAGAGCTGGGTGTGCTCGATGAGCGGGCGTTCCGTCCTCTCCCAGGTGGCGAGGCGCCCTTCGAGAGTGGCGGCCCCCGGTGCGGAGAGTGCGTCGGCCAGGCCCAGCGCGTTCATCATGGCGCAGCCGCCGCCCTGGCCGAGATAGGGCGGCTGCGCGTGCGCGGCGTCGCCGATCAGGGCAATCCTGCCCCGGGACCAGGAGCGCAGCCGGAGAAACTCGAAGGTGTCCCAGCGGGCCGGAATGCCGTCCAGTGACCGCAGCATCTTCTCCAGGTGCGGGAAGGAACGCACCCAGGTGTCGATGTCGACCGGCACCTGTCCCGCGACGCCGTCGTGCGCGTCGGCGACGAGCGCCACGTAGAGGCTGGTGGCGCTGGAGGGCGTGTACAGAACGCGGCGGCGCCCGCTGAAGTACTCGATGTACTTGTCGCGGTCCGGGGCGGCGACGAATTCGTCGGACCGCTCCACTGTGAGCCGGACCGCGCCCTGTCGCATCCGCTCGCGGCGGGCGTCCATTCCGATGCTGTCGCGAATGCGGGAGTTGACGCCGTCCGCGGCGATCACGACATCCGTACCGCCGGCGCTCAGACGCTCGCCGGAGGCGCGGACGAGGGTCCCGTCGGGGTCGGCAGCGACGATCTCGGATCCGGTGGCGATCTCGACTCCAGCCGCCTCGGCGCCCCTCACGAGAGTGCCGATCAGCCGGTCGCGCATGATCGTGCGGACCTCGGGCCTGCCGGGGCCGTTGATCGGGATGCTCTCGACCACCCGGTCACGGTGGTCACGGCTCTCCATCACCGGACCGATGTGCGCTCCGGCCACGGCCTCGTCGTGGAGCCCCAGTGCCGTCAGGGCACGCAAGCCGTTGCCCCATACGTAGATCCCGGCGCCGATGGCACGGATCGAGCTGTCGCGTTCATGGAGCCGTACGGACCACCCACGTTGTGCCAGCGCGGTCGCCGCCGTCAGGCCGCTGATCCCCGCACCGATGATCTCGGCGTGCTTCCTGCTCGACCTGCCGGACATGCGTGCCTCCCTGGTCTGATGCGGATCATCATGAGAGCCACGACGCATACGTGTCGAATGCCGACTTGGGAGTGGGGCATGCCCGAACGGCTATAGGGCGAGCGGGTCGTGTCGCGTGCGCGGCGCCGACGGGCACGTGGGTGCGGGTCGACGGGCACGTGTGTGGGGGGGGCAGGATGCCGCGGCCCCGAGTGTTCGCCGCCTTCGGCCCGGATGCGGGAAGGCCCGGCCGGATCCGGGAGCGGTGGCACGGGTTCCGGCCTCGCTCAGAGCCCGGTACGTCCGCCGGGCCTTGAGCACCCGCACGTCGCGAGCACACCGCCGAGCAGTGCGCGGAGCAGTGCGCGGAGCAGGCAGCCCGCAGGCCGGGAGGAAGACCGGCGTGGCAGCACCGCTCTTCTCCCCCGCCCCACGGAGCGACGCCCGTACGGGCACGCCCGTCACGCTCCTCCCCCAGGCCGATCAGACCGCGCAGGAGCAGAAACGCCCTGGTGAGCGGGGTCACACCGGTCCCCCGGAATGGGGTGCACCGAGCCGCGGGTTGTACGGTAGGAAAAACTCAACGCTTGTACAGTTTTTTGGAGCGTCACATGTCCGCCATCACCACTCCCCATACCGACCCCGCCCCTCAACGGGGCCGCCATCTCGGGCTGGCCCTGCTCGTCATCGCCTCGGCGCAGCTCATGGTGGTGCTGGACGGCACCATCACCAACATCGCCCTGCCCAGCCTCAAGGCCGACCTCGGCATCTCCGCGTCCGGCCTGGCGTGGGTGGTCAACTCCTACGTCCTCGCGTTCGGCGGCCTGCTGCTCCTGGGCGGGCGGGCCGGAGACCTCTTCGGCCGGCGTCGGATGTTCCGCGTGGGCATAGCCGTCTTCACCCTCGCCTCGCTCCTGGGCGGCTTCGCGGGCAGCTCCGAGATCCTCATCTCGGCCCGTGTTCTGCAGGGCGTGGGCGCGGCCATCGCGGCACCCACCGCGCTCTCCCTCATCGCCACGACGTTTCCGGAGGGCCCGCCCAGGAACAAGGCCATGGGTGTGTACGCGGGCATGTCCGGCATCGGGGCCACCATCGGGCTGTTGCTCGGTGGCGTGCTGACCGAGTACCTCGACTGGCGCTGGGTATTCTTCGTGAACGTCCCGATCGGCGTCGGCGTCCTGCTCGGCACCAGGATCCTCGCGGACGGCGGCAGGGCCAGGGGCAAGCTCGACATACCTGGCGCGGTCACCGGAACCGCCGGTCTGGTCTCGCTCGTCTACGCGATCACCCGTGGGGGAGAGCATGGATGGACGGACACCGGAACGCTCGCGTTCTTCGGCGCGGCCGTCGCCCTGCTGGTCGTCTTCGTCGGTCTGCAGACCAGGGTGAGCGCCCCGATGCTGCCGCTGCGCCTGCTGAAGGACCGCAACCGTGCGGGCTCGTACGCCACCATGCTCTTCATCGGCGCGGGCATGTTCTCGATGTTCTACTTCCTGTCGCTCTACATGCAGCAGGTACTGGGCTACACCCCGCTCAAGACGGGCCTCGCCTACATTCCGTTCAGCATCGGTATGGCCGCTGCCACAGGTGCCGGATCGAAGCTGGTCGCACGGTTCGCCCCCAGGACGCTCACCGTGCCGGGCCTCGTACTCGCCGGCGCGGGCATGCTGTGGCTGAGCCGGCTCACCCCGGACTCCTCCTACCTCACCGATCTGATGCCGGCGATGTTCATCACCGCGGCCGGTCTGGGCACGGGGTTCCTCCCCATGACGCTCGGTGCGGTGTCCGGCGTCGCGCACCAGGACACGGGTATCGCGTCCGCGTTGCTGAACACCGCACAGCAGATCGGCGGAGCCCTCGGTCTCGCCATCCTGTCCACCGTCTCCACGACCACCGCCGACGATCGGCTCGCGAACGCCGACGGCGCCTTCTACCAGGGCCTGGCCACCAAGGACTCCGCTCTCCTGGACCGCGCCGCGAGCGCCCTGACCGATGGCTATACGGCCGCCCTGGCCGGCGGAGCGATCCTGATGGCCGCGGCACTGGTCGTCGTCGGTGTCGCCGTGAACGCGCGGCGTCCGCAGCACGCCGACACCGCCGACCCGGCGACGACCGGCTGAACCCGTTTCCCACGTACGATCACTCCCGGCCGCCGCAGGAGAGGAAGCTGACATGCCGGACACGGAGCGCAAGGGCGAACGGACCCGTAGACACATCTTGGAGGCTTCCCGAGCGGTCTTCGCCCGCCACGGCTACGAGCGCGCCACGATCCGTGCCATCGCCGCCGAAGCCGACTGCGACAAGTCGTCCGTCATCCAGTACTTCGGCACCAAGAAGCAGTTGTTCCGCGCGGCGGTCGACTGGCAGGTCAACTTCGACGCACTCGCCACCGACGACCCGGAGCGTCAGGGCGAGCAGTACCTGCGCGGCATGCTCGGCGACTTCGAGAACGATCCCGACGGGCCCATGATCGCGTTGCTTCGGTCCGCGATGACCAGTGACGACGCGGCCCAACTGCTCCGCGAGAAGGTGACGGAGGGGTCGATCACCCCGCTGGCCACCGCCCTGCACGGGCCGGACGCACGACTGCGTGCGGCGTTGGTGGGGGCGGTGCTGTTCGGTATCACCGTGCAACGGGAGATGCTGCGGATGCCCGATCTCGCGGCTGCGGATCTGGACGACCTGCTGAGGCTGTCCACCCCTCTTCTCCAGCAGTTGCTGACCACACCGGACGACGCCCCCCGACCTGCCGACGGCCGGTGACAGGGGCCGAGGCAGCACAGCGTGAGGCCCCGGGCGACAACACCCGGGGCCTCTCGCCATCCAGCGAAGAGAAGTGCACGTCTCGGGAGCGCGTGCCCGGCAGCACCGTCCGCGTGGCGGCCGGCAGACGGACCGTCGGCCCTATGGCCGTCACCCGTACGCGGCGCGAGGGCACCGAGCCCGGCCCGGACCGAGGGCGAACCCGAAGCGCTCACCGCGACTTCGCCCGTACCGTCCGGAACCGGCAGTCCTCGACACGGCCGCGGATCACCCCCAGCCGATGCCCACACACTCCTCGGCGACCCATCCGTCCCTGCCGTTGACCTTCACCGTCATCCAACCGTTCCCGCCACCGCAGGAGGAGTAGCTCTGACCGCTCGTCACCGTGTCCTTGTCGACGCCGCAGGGCAACTTTCCGCCCTTCGCCATCGTCCCGATGGTGGTGTACCGGGTTCCAGGACCGCTACGCACGTTGAGAGCATCACCTGACACGTTCTTGATGTAGCAGCCGGCAGCCGCGACAGCCGGAGCACCGGTTCCCGCCTCAGCAGCGTTCACCGGAGAAACAGCCGCCATCAGCAGTGCGGCCACGGACGTACAGCCAACCGTTACGGCCTGTATGGACAAACGCATCTGAATCTCTTTTCATCAAGATCAATTACAGCGCCGAGGCTACGTCCGCAGACATGGTTACAGAAGATCATTTCTGGCCACAACCAAGGAAAACGGCCACGACGACCGCCGCTCCCCCGTCAACGGCGGAGGCAGCGCCGCTGCGACCGCCGCGAACTCGGCGAGCGGACCGGTGCCCGGGCCCGGGGCGGGGGTTCACCCCGGGTCCATCATCGAGGGCCGCCCGTCCCAGGCCAGTACCGCCGCATGCGCCGCGTTGGTCCCGGCCCGTGGCGGGGGCGGGCTGATGGTCCACTCCCTGGCCAAGTCGAGGAACTCGTCGCCCAGATCGGCGAACAACGGAGGAGTCACCTCCCGCCGCATGGCGCGCCACAGGGTCCAGGCCGCGTGGCTGGAGGCGTGCATCGCCGCAGTGGCCATCGGATCCAGCTCGCGCCCACCGCGCCGCCGCAGGGCATCCAGCCGCGCCACCACCGCCAGCAGCTCCGTGTACGTCTGCTCATACCCCTGCCTCTGGTCATCCACCGCATACTCCCAGCCGTCCAACGGCCGCCACGCGACCCGGTCACCACCAGCCTCACACGCCCGCGCGACCCCCGCCGGGAGGCACTCCGAACGATGGAGACCAGCACACCGGAGAGCCAGGAAGCAGCATCTGACCAGCCACTACCGAACCGCGGGCCGATCCCGGGCCCCGGCGCGCATTCCGTGACGCGCGCACCACGAGTGACGGCCGGCATCCGGCCGACACGGGCGGCAGCGAACCGGGCCCCAGGCCGCCGCCCCCCGGCATGACGGTCTGTCCGCATTCCTTCATTCCCGCGTACCGCGCACCCGCCGGACACTCCCCGTGCCCGGGGCGACGGATGCGCCTTGCAAGATCGCCTCAGCCTGCGGAGCCGTGCCACTCGGCCGTGGCATCGATGTTGGCGTCGGCCTGGCGGGCGGCCTCGGCCGGGTCGTGGCCGCACAGGGCGGCCATCAGGTCCTCGTGCCCGGCGGGGTCCGCTCCGTCGAACCCGGGCAGCTCCCAGAATGCGGACATCGAGGTGCGCAGCGGTTCGGCGAGGTTGCTGTAGAGCTCGGCCAGCAGCGCGTTGCCCGAAGCGTCGACGACACGGGTGTGGAACTCCCAGTCCGCGGTGACCCATCCTTCGAAGTCCCTGGCCGCCCAGGCTTCGGCGCGGCGCTCCAGCGCGGCGGTCAGGGCGGCCAGGTCCTCGTCGGTGGCGCGGGTGGCGGCGAGCCGGGCGGCCTTGCCTTCCAGGGCGGCGCGGACTTCGAGGAGTTCGGTGGAGGCCCGGTCCGCGTAGAGGCGCTGGACCGCGCCGGAGAGCTCGCTGGCCGCCCGCACGTAGGTGCCGTCGCCCTGGCGGACTTCCAGGAGGCCCGCGTGGGCGAGCGCACGCACGGCTTCGCGGAGGGTTCCACGGGCGACCTGGAGCCGGCGCATCAGCTCGGGTTCCGGCGGGATCCGGGTACCTACGGGCCATTCGCCGGCCGTGATCTGCCGGCGGAGCGTGTCGAGCACCTCGGCGGACAGCGTCGGGCGGCGTACCGGTTCCAGGGCCATGAGGCCAGCATACATTGGATGATTTGACCTTCAAACGTCAGACGTTTTACGTTTGCTCCATGACTGAGACCACCCTCACTCCCAGCAGGCCCGTTGGCCGCACCCGTGCCGCCTGGCTCGCCGGAGCGGGCGTGGTGCTCATCGCGCTCAACCTCCGTCTCGGCATCAGCAGCGCCTCGGCACTGCTCGACGCCCTGCGGACCGACCTCGGCTTCGGCTCGGCAGCCGGTGCCGCACTGCCCGCCCTGCCGACCCTGAGCTTCGCCGCCGCCGGCTTCTTCACCGGCCGCGTCGTCGGCCGGCTCGGGGCCGAGCGGACCGTGCTGCTCGCGCTCGCGGCACTCACGGCCGGGCTCGCCCTCCGGGGCATCCCCGCCACCTGGGCGCTGCTCGGCGGAACCGTCGTCGCCATGTCCGGCCTCGCACTGTGCAACGTCCTGCTGCCCACCCTGCTCCGGGCCCACTTCCCGGCCAAGGTCGCCCTGCTCACCGGCGTGTACACGACCGTGATGGCGCTCGGTTCCACGCTGGGCGCGGCCGCGGCCGTACCCCTGGCCGCGTGGGCGGGCTCGCCCTCCCTGGGGCTGGCCGGATGGGCGCTGCCCGCGCTGCTCGCCACGCTGGTCTGGGCGTTCGTACGGGGCCCCGCGGCTCGATCCGTGTCGGCCGCGGATCCACGCGGGACATACGTATCGCCGTGGGCGATGGCGCGCACCCGGCTCGGGGCGCTGGTGACCGCGTACTTCGCGCTCCAGGCGCTGAACTGTTACGCCATCATCGGCTGGCTGCCCACGATGCTGTCCGAGCAGGGCATGTCGGGCGGCGGCGCGGGCGCCGTGCTCGCGGTCTCCCAGGCCGTCGGGATTCCGGCGACCTTCCTGGTGCTCGCCTTCGCACGCGCGCCGGGCCGGCTGCGGCCCGCCTTCATGACGATCTCGGCGGCCATGCTCGCCGGATTCACCGGGCTCCTCGTCGCTCCGGTGGCCCTGCCGGTCGTATGGGCGGTGCTGGTCGGGCTGGGACTGTGTTCCTTCCCCCTGGTGCTGGCGGTGATCGGCAGCAGCGGCAGCAGCCCCGCCGAGACCACCGCCCTGTCCAGCCTGTCCCAGTCCCTCGGCTACCTGGTCGCCGCACTCGGACCCTTCGCCGTCGGCCTGCTGCACAGCGCCTCGGGTGGCTGGGCCATGCCGATGGCCGCGCTGCTCGTGACGGCGGCAGCGCAGCTCGTCATCGGGATGGCGCTCTCCGCCCGCCGGCGCTGACCCGGTCAACCCGGGGAGCAGTGCTCGCGTGCGGGGAGGGACTGTCCGGGCTCACGCGTCCGCGGAGAGTCAGGGACGGACGGGGCACCGTCCGACGGGTGTCCGGATTCGCTCAGAACCACTCATTCCCGGGAGAGGAGAGCATCGGACAGGCCGAGGTGGTGGCGGAGGGCCTGTCGGCCGACGGCTGTGACGGCCACGGCGCGCGTGGTGCCGATGGGAGTGATCCAGCCTGCGTCGAACGCATGGCGGCACAGGGCGGCGCCGACGGCCCCGGCCAGGTGTGGACGGCGCTCGGTCCAGTCCAGGCACGAGCGCACCGACGGTCGGCGCGTGCCCGTCGGGACAGTGACGCCGAGCTCGTCGAGCCAGGCCGCCCCGGCGCCGGTGAGTCCGAGTCCGTGATCGAGGTCCAGCAGCCGTCCCTCGGTCATGGCATCGGTGATCGCGACCCCGACGGTCCCGGCAAGGTGGTCGTAGCAGGTACGGGCATGGGCGAGGGCCTGCCGGCGGCCGGCCGCCGACAGGGAACGGGGTGCCGGGGCGCGGTCGGGTGCCAGGGCGGCGAGGCTCTCGATCAGCTCGGCCACGTGCGGACCGGCCAGACGCACGTAGCGGTGACGGCCCTGCCGTTCCTCGGCGAGCAGGTTTCCGCGCACGAGCGCGTGCAAGTGCTCGGTCGCGGTCGAGGGTGCCACCCCCGCGTGGCGCGCCAGTTCCGTTGCCGTCCATGCCCTGCCGTCGAGCAGGGCCAGACAGAAGGCCGCCCGTGTGCCATCGGCCAGCAGCCTGGCCACGGAGGCCAGATCGGGGCCGGCCGCGTGTGCGGGCCGTGTGTTCATACGGTCCATTGTCGCCCCGTGACACTTCGGCCCCGGCCGAAACGACCCGTACCTAGGCTGCCCACCATGCACACAACACCTACCAGCGCTCTGCCCGCAGGGACCGTCGTCACCCACCTGGAGATCGAGCCGAGCATCCTGTACTTCGGGACGCCGGTGGTGCTCCTGTCGACGGAGAATCAGGACGGCTCGTTCAACCTGGCCCCGATATCCTCCGCATGGGCACTCGGACGGACGGTGGTGGTCGGACTGGGCCACGACGGGCAGACCGCGCACAACCTCGGCAGTCGGCCCGATCTGGTGATCAACCTGCCGGCCCCCGCCCAGTGGCCGGCGGTGGAGCGACTGGCACCACTGACCGGCCGGAATCCAGTGCCATCGACCAAGGCCGAGGGCTGCCGCTTCGAGCCGGACAAGTTCGCCGCAGCCGGCCTGACCGGCGAACCGTCCCACCTGGTCCGGCCGCCTCGCGTCGCCGAATGCCCGATCCAGCTGGAAGCCCGCGCGGAGCGGGTGCAGCTGGACGTCTCCGGAGAATTCGTCATCGTCGAGGCCGTCGTACACAAGGTCCACGCCGACTCCCGCATCGTCGTTCCCGGCACCGACCACATCGACCCCGCCGCTTGGAGTCCTCTCATCTACAACTTCCGCCACTACTTCGGGCTCGGTCCGGAACGCGGCCATTCCTACCGCACCCGGACACCCCGCGGCCCCGGGGGTCCTGCCGCAGAGCAGGCGCTCGCCGGCATAGCGCCCAGGTGAGTTCGGGCGGGCCGGGTGACCGGGCAGGTGCCCACCCACTCGGCCGGCCGTCGTCGATGTCGTCGACCCGTCGGCGCCCGGTCAGGAGCTGCCGCGCAGCGCCTTCCTGTCGATCTTCCCGAGGGCGGTCTGCGGCAGTTCGGCGCACAGACGCACCCGTTTGGGCGCCCAGACGGCGCCTTTGACATCGCGTACGTGGGCGGCCAGTTCGGTGGGAGTGGCGTGGAAACCGGAGCGCAGGACAACGGCGGCGACGACCGCTTCGCCCCATTGGGGATCGGGTTCTCCGTAGACGGCACAGTGGGCGACGGCAGGGTGGCCCGTGAGGGCGTCTTCGACTTCACGGGGGTAGACATTGAATCCACCAGTGATGATGGTGTCCTTGATGCGGTCGACGATGGTCAGAAGGCCCGTGGAGTCCGCTCGCGCGATGTCTCCCGTGTGCAGCCAGCCGTCCTGGAGCGCGGCGCGGGTCTGGTCCGGCTTGTTCCAGTAACCGTCCATGACCAGGGGGCCCCGTACGCACAGCTCGCCCGGCTCCCCGGTGGCGACCGGATGGCCTGCGGGATCGATCAGGACGATCTCGTTTCCCGGCATCGGCCGTCCGCAGCTGGTGAGCACGGCCGGGTCGTCGCTGAGGTGTTCGCCGGGGTCCAGGACCGTCAGCGCGTTGGGTGCTTCGGCCTGCCCGTAGTGCTGGCTGAGGATCGGGCCGAATCGGTCTCTGGCCTGGACCAGGCGGGCCCGATCGATGGGGGCGGCGCCGTAGAGGATCCATCGAAGGCCCGACAGATCGGCGCCGGTGGTCCGGGGGTGGTCGAGGAGCGTGTAGAGCATGGTCGGCACGAGGAACGTGGTGTTCACGCCGCCTTCCTCGATCGCGTCGATGACTCTGCCGGGGTCGAATCCCGGATGGATGACGAAAGTCGCGCCGCGCAGAAGTCCGGGTGCCACGAGAAGACCAGCCGCGTGAGACATGGGAGTGGTGATGAGGAAGGTCGTCCTCTCCGGCCAGGCCCACGTGGTGCAGGCCCACGCGTTCGCTGTCAGGGAGCGGTCACCGAGCACTACGCCCTTGGGCTCGCCGGTGGTGCCGCCGGTGTAGAAGAGGTAGCAGGCTTCCGCGAGAGGGTCCGCCGCCGCGGGGGGTGTGCGTCCGGCGAGATCGGAGAGGGCGGAGAGGGAAACGACCTCGGTCATGGCGCGGGCCTCGGCGGCGCGGTCGGCGAACCGGTCCTCGTCGACGATGAGAAGTCCGGCGCCGCTGTCACGCAGCACGTAGGCATCGTTCTCACTGTTTCCGAGCGGGTGCAGGGCCGCGAAACGGATGCCCGCCAGACAGGCGGCTGCCATGACGACGAAGGCTTCGGGTCTGGGGCCGGTGAGCAGCGCGACCGCGCTTCCGGGTGCCGGCCGGAGGCGGGCGAGGGCCGTGGCGGTCCGCTCGATCATGTCCGCGGTGGCCCGGTAGGTCAGTGATCGCTCTCGGCCGTTGTCCGACCAGCGGAATGCCAGGTGGTCGGGGCGGCGCCGGAGTGCGGTCAGGATCAGCCGGGCGTAGCCTGGGGCGCTGTGAAGTGGGTCCTGTGGCGTGGGCAGGGGCGCGTTCATCGGATTGCTCCCAGGATGGTGACTGCGGCGACGGCTTCCTCGATGCCGTAAAGGCCGCCGCCGTTCTCCGCGACGGCGACTCGTGCTCCGGCGACCTGCCGGGCACCGGCCTCGCCACGTAGCTGGCCGACGAGTTCGTACATCTGCGCGAGGCCGGTGGCGGAGACGGGGTGTCCGCGGGACACCAGGCCGCCGGAGGGGTTGACCGGGAGTGCGCCGCCGAGCGCGCCGGCTCCCGAGAGAGACCAGGGGCCGCCGTCGCCGATGGCGCAGAAGCCGAGATTCTCGACTTGCTGGATCTCTCCGAAGGCCGTGGCGTCGTGCACCTCGGCGACATCGATGTCGGCCGGGGTGATGCCCGCCTGTTCATAGGCGGCGAGTGCCGCTCTGCGGCCGATGTGTTCCTCCGGCTGCTCGGCGGTGCGGTCGCTGCCGGAGACGAGGGCGGTGGCCAGGACCCGTACAGCCCGGTCGTACCCGGCGCGGGTGCCGGCGGCCCCGGCGCGCATGACCACGACCGCTGCGGCGCCGTCACTGACCGGCGAGCACATGGGAACCGTCAGGGGCCATGCCACCTCGCGCGCGGCGAGGATCTCCTCAGGGGTCAGCGACTTGCGGTAGTGGGCGCGGGGGTTGTGCACCGAGTGGGCGTGGTTCTTGGCGGCGACGAAGGCGAGCTGCTCGCGGGTGGTGGCGAACTTCCGCATGTGGGCGCGGGCCAGTGACGCGTAGATGTCCATGAACACCGATCGGCCGGCACCGTCGTCGTCGTCCGCGGCCGTGGCGCCGGACAGGTTTCGGAGCCCGGCGAGGGTCTCTTCGCGGTGCTGTACGTCCATGGCCCCGTCGAAGACGGCCAGCCCGCGCGCCGGGTCGGCGCACACGAGTTTGTCGACGCCGACGGCGAGTGCGGCATCGGACAGGCCCGCGCGTACGTGGGAGACCGCCAGCCACAGGGCGGTGGCGCCGCCCGCGCAGGCGTTCTCGACGTTGACGAGCGGAGCGTGCGTGAGGCCCAGGGGGCGCAGCGACACCTGGCCGGGGATCATGTGCTGGCCGTCGAGGGCCTTCTGGCTGACATTGGCGTAGAAGACCGCCCCGATCTCGTCGCGGGAGACCTGTCCGTCGGCGAGCGCTTCGGTCACCGCCTGTCGGGCCAGGCCGGAGGCGGTACGGTCGGGGTGCCGGCCGAACGGGGTCGAGCCGACGCCCAGAATGACGACGTCGTCGGCGGCGGTTGGGCGGGCGGGCGCGCTCATGTCGCGATGACCTTGTTGCGCAGGACGCCGATGCCGGACACTTCCAGTTCGACGGTGTCGCCGGGCTGGAGGAACCTGCCGTGCTCCAAGCCGCAGCCGGTGGGTACGGTGCCCGAGCACAGCACCTCGCCCGGATACAGGCGTGTGCTGGTGGATGTGAAGGCGATCATGTCGGCGAAGGTGTGGTCCATGTCCGCGCTGGTGCCGCGGCTGACTTCGACACCGTTGATCCGCGCGGTCATCAGCAGCTGATACGGGTCACCCAGTTCGTCAGCGGTGACGATCCACGGGCCGAGCACGTTCGCGTCGGTGAAGTCCTTGCTCTTGCTCAGTCCGAGACCGGTGGAGATCTCCTCCCGTTGGGTGTCACGGGCGGTGAAGTCGTTGAAGATGGTGTAGCCGAAGATGTGGGACCCCGCCGCTTCACGGGTGATGTCCATGCCGCCGCGGCCGAGCACGCAGGCGAACTCCAGTTCGTAGTCGATCACCGAGGAGTAGGGCGGCCAGCGCACCTCGGCTTCGTGTCCGGCTACCGCCAGTCGGTTCGCGACGTAGTACAGAGGACGTTCCTGCTGAATGGGCGGCAGTTCGACGCGCTCGACCGGCACACCCTCCAGACGCGCGCGGGCGTTGCGGAAATGGTCCATGAACCCGCCGAAGTCCCGTATCTGCGGGGGGCGGGGCAGCGGGGACCGCCACACCACGTCGTCGAACCGCACGACGGCCTCCTCCGGCGGATCGGCGACGATACGGTCGGCCGCGGCGCGGGCCGCGGCCCCGCCCTCAATGATCGCCAGCACCGACTCCAGCGCCGGCTCGGGCTCGGGTGACAGGATGCGGGCTGCGCGGTCGAGCAGGATGACGCGGCGCTCTTCTTCGAGTACCACCGCGGCGTGCTCGCCCGTGTCATGGATGACAGTGGCCAGTTTCATCACAAACTCCTCGGGGGGATCAGCAGGTCACACGAACGCGACGACGCGAGCGGGGGCCGCGCTGGCGCGGGCGATTTTCAGAGGGAAGAACGCGACCCGGAAACCGGTCGGGGGGAGCGCGGCCAGGTTGGCCAGTTGCTGGACGATGAACACTTCCCGCTCCTGGCCCGCGCGGTGCCCGTCCCACAGCACCGCGTTGTCGCCAGTGGCCCGGAACGCCGCGGCCATGACGGGGAAGGGCAGGTCCCAGCCCGCGGCGTCGGATCCGAGCACCTTCGCGCCCAGTCCGGCCAGGAACAGGGTCCCCTCCCGGCTCATTCCCGGATACTGGAAGAACTCCGCGTCCTGCAGCCCGAACTCTTCCTGGCCCGTGCGCAGCAGCACCGCTCCGTTCCGCGGCACCGCTCCGCCGATCTCGTCGACGGCGTCCTGGAGCGCCGATACCGGGATCGCGGTATTCGCCGTGCATCGGCCACGAAGGTCCAGCACGACCGCCTCGCACCACAGCTCCTGGAGCGCGATGTCGGTAATGGTGCGTGCCGGGCGGCCCTCGCAGGTCGATCCGTAGTGCAGGGGCGCGTCCACGTGCGTGCCCAGGTGCGAGCTGAAACCGTTCAGGACCTCCGAGCCCCACCCCTCGCCACCCGGCAGATCCTCCACCCCGCACGCCATCGCCGCGGCGAACTCCTGGCGGCCCGCGCCGGCCGGGTGGGCGTAGGTGATGTCGGGCGCCAGGACCCTTCCCAACGCACGCATTTCCGGAGGCAGCCGCTCAAGGTCCTCCGGGTCCAGAGTCCTCGTGAGATCGATGAGGTCCACGACGGAACCACCTTTCTATGTTGGACGTCCAACATAGAACCGAGTGGCCGAACCCGCAAGAGGAGCAGTCGCTACTCTCCGCTACCACCCGTGCCCTCTGTTGATTCCAGGGCCGCGTCGTAGATCGCCTCCACCACATGGACCGCGCCCTCGCGGTCCACCGAGGCCGGGTCGAGCCGGTGCTGGATGTTGATGCCCAGGGTGGTGCCGAGCATGGCGACGGCCAGGGCATCGGCGTCGAACATCGCGGTCAGCTCCGGAGTCACCGAACGCAGGTAGTCGGAGTACACGCCCCGAAGGGCGACGTACTGCCGCGCATAGGTCTCCCCGACCTCGGACTCCCTGGTGACCGCTTCCAGGAGCAGCGTGGAAAAGATCCGGGCCTCCGGGCGCGACATCAGCGCGTGGTTCGCCCGCATCAACGCCGCGGCACCACGCGGTTCGGCCTCAAGCCGCTGCACCAGGAACTCCGTACCGCGGCGGAAAGCCTCCTCCACCACGGCCACCAGCAACCCGTCCTTCGAACCGAAGTGCCAGGCCACGGACCCCCGGCTGATACCGGAACGTACGGCCACCGCCTGAATCGACATGGCCGCCGCGCCCCCGTCCGCGACGAGTTCGCATGCCGCCTCCATCAACCGCCTGCGGGTCTCCTCCGAGATCTCCTGCTTGCGTGACACCATCACTGCCCTCTCACCGTGTGACACCTGCGCGCGAGCTCGTGCCCGGCGCGCGTCCACGAACCGGACGCACAGCCGAACAGTACGGAATCCCGCCTCGGCCCCTGTCACGGCGACGGCCCCTGGCGACCGGGCGACGCCGGCGCCGGTTTCCGCCACCACCCGGTGGCCGAACAGCTCCAGGAGCACATCCGGGCGGGAGCCCCCGCGAGGGCGCCACCCAGGAGGAGGCGTACGGCCGGGAAACGGAGGACATGGCGGGCCGCGAGGGCGCGCGAGGAGTCGATCGCCGACGCCGGACGAGGAGCCGGCCGGTAGCCGTGTGAGGACCGGTGTCGCGGGCCGCGCGCCCGCTCCGCCGCCCGCGCGTCCGTCGCTCGTTCTCCCCGCATCCCCGGAAGCCTCCCTTCCGCCGAAGAGTCGTTCATATGATCGCTGTCGATCCCCGCGGGGCGTGGGGATCGACAGAAGGAGGGGACCATGTCGAACATATCCAGACGGTCGCTGCTGGGGTATTCGGGGACGGCGGCAGCGGGGGCCGTGTTCGCGTCCGCCGGAACGGCCGCGGCCGAGGACACGGACGCGGACGCGGCACAGTCGACCGCGGTGGAGTTCTCGCCGGGGTCCAAGTTCGAGGCCAGCTCAAGCATGGCCGAGTCCGACCTCATGATGGAAATGACGTTCAGCGTGCGGGTGGACTGGCCCAACGGCTACCCGTCGGCGCACGACATCACCCCCCTGGAGATCGCCAACGCGCTGTCCGCGATCGCCGAGTCGAAGGGCTGGCCGCCGCTCACGTTCTACGGCCCGCAGCCCCCCGCTCCGCTGAACTGACGTACCCACGAGGAGGGCCGGGGGCGCGTCCGTTCATGGAAGCGCCCCCGGCCGCTCCGCCCCTCCCGCTCCTCTCGGCAGAAGCTTCAGGCGACAGCTTCTGCCGAGAGGGGCGGGAGGGGCTCGGTCAACACCCGACAAAGACGGTGCGGAGAAGGTCGGGTGTCCGGAGCCGGTGTCGCCCCACGATGGGGGCATGGATGACACGACCTTGGTATCCCGTTTTCTCCGCGACGGCTTCGTGAAGCTGGAGGGCGCCGTCGCGCCGCGCGTGGCCGCGGACTGTGCGCGGCTGCTGTGGCGGGAGACGGGCTGCGACCCGGACGATCCGGCGACGTGGACGCGGCCCGTGCACTGGGTGGCGGGCATGGCGCAGGGGCCGTTCGCCGCCGCGCCCAACTCCCCGTTGCTGCACCGCGCGTACGACCTGCTCGTCGGGGCCGGAGGCTGGGAGCCGCGCTACTCGCTCGGCACGTTCCCGCTGCGCTTCCCGCACGAGGAGGAGCCGGACGACGCGGGCTGGCACATCGAGGGGAGCTATCTGCCGGAGGGCGAGAGCTGGTACTTCACGAATCTGCGCTCCCGGGGCCGGGCACTGCTGATGCTGTTCCTGTTCAGCGAGGTGGGTGAACAGGACGCCCCGACCCGGATCCGGGTCGGCTCACACCTCGACGTGCCGAAGGTGCTTGAGACGTACGGGAAGGACGGGGCGAGCGGGCTGACCCTTGCGCCCGATCTGGTGGCGGCGTCCGACCACCGGCCGCTCTCCCTGGCCACCGGGTCCCCGGGCGACGTCTTCCTGTGCCATCCGTTCCTGGTGCACGCGGCGCAACCGCACCACGGGGCGCGGCCTCGCTTCATGGCCCAGCCGCCGCTGATGCCGGCCGCGCCGTATGAACTGGAGCGGGCCGACGGCGCGTACTCACCCGTGGAGATCGCGATCCGCCGGGGCCTGGGACACCACTCCCCCGGGCCGGACGGGTCCGGCACCGGCCTCGGCGCCGGGTAGGCACCTCGTGGACGCTCCGCTCCCACAGGGAGCCGGACGTCTTCTCGCGCGGCCCGCCGATCCGCTTCCCGGCGGACGGCCTGCCGGTGGACGGCATGCCGGTGGACGGTTGGAACACCTGCCCACCCGGAACGGCATCGGGATCGACCCCCTTCGCCGCCGCATCGGCGCCGCAGTGGGGCGCCGGTACGGCGGCGGGGTGGCCGGCCCGGGGTACGGCGGACCGCCGGGCAGGCCCGAGCCCGTCAGGTTGTCCCGGGAAAGTGGCAGGCGGCCTTGCGGGCGCCGGGACCCACGATGTCGAGCAGCGGTCGCTCGGTACGGCAGATGGCCTGCGCCTTCGGGCAACGCGGATGGAAGCTGCAGCCACTGGGTGGTGCGGCGGGGCTCGGCGGGTCGCCGAGCAGAAGGATCCGTTCCCGGCGCCGCTCCGCCGCCGGGTCCGGCAGGGGAACGGCCGAGAGCAGCGCCCGGGTATAGGGGTGGGCGGGCGTGTCGTACACCTCGTGCTTGTCGCCGATCTCGACGATGCGGCCCAGGTACATCACCGCCACGCGGTCGCACACCCGTTTCACGACGGACAGGTCGTGGGCGATGAAGAGGAAGGACAGGCCCAGTTCGTGGCGCAGGCGCTCCATCAGGTTGACGACCTGGGCCTGGACGGACACGTCGAGCGCGGAGACCGGTTCGTCGGCGACGATCAGGCGGGGGCCGGTCGCGAGGGCGCGGGCGATGCCGATGCGCTGCGCCTGGCCACCGGAGAACTGGTGCGGATGCCGGTCGAGATGCTGGGCACCCAGGCCCACCAGGTCCAGCAGTTCGGCGGCCTTCTCCCGGGCGGCCCGGTCCGTGCTGCCCTGCACCAGCAGCGGTTCGGCGATGATCCGGGCGACCGTCTGCCGGGGGTTCAGCGAGGCATAGGGGTCCTGGAAGATGATCTGGAGATGGCGGCGGGTGGGCCGCAGCCTGCGCGGGGACAGATGGGTGATGTCCTGACCGTCGAACTCGACGGTGCCGGCGGTGGGTTCCAGCAGCCTGACCAGCATCCGGCCGGTGGTGGACTTGCCGCAGCCGGACTCTCCGACCAGGCCGAGGGTTTCACCCGCGGCGAGTTCGAAATCGACGCCGTCCACCGCGCGGACCGGTGCCGCGGGGCGCCCCAGGACGCGGCGGCCCGGGAAGGTCTTCACCAGGTCGCGTACGGACAGCAGGGGCGTCGTCCCCCCGGCCGCGGGGGCGGTTCCCGGGGCAGCGGCCGGTGCGGCTCCTTCCTCCCGTGAACGCGGGGGTGTGTGAGTGGACTTCGGGAGCGGGGGTTTCATCGGGCCTCCTCGGCCGGTACGGCGGCCCTGCCGGGCGAACCGGGGTGCGACGTGCCGGGGACGGCCGTCAGGGGCAGATGACAGGCGACCAGCCGCCCGCCCTCGCCGGGAACGTCCCTCGGCAGGGGCTTCTCCTCCGCGCAGCGGGTCCGCTCGGGCTCGGTGGCCTCGGCCGCCCGTGGGCAGCGGGGCGCGAAGGGGCAGCCCGGTATCGGTTCCGCGGGCGAGGGCGGGCTGCCGGGAATGGCGCGCAGCGGTGCGTCGTCGGGATCGTCCAGCCGGGGCAGGGAGTCCAGGAGGCCTCGGGTGTAGGGGTGCGCGGGGCTGCGGAAGAGGTCATCGACCGTTGCCTGTTCGGCGCCGCGCCCCCCGTACATGACGAGGACGTCATGGGCGACGCGCGCCACCACACCCAGGTCGTGGGTGATCATCAGAACACCCAGTCCCCGTTCCTGCTGGAGCCGGGCGATCAGTTCGAGGATCTGCGCCTGGACGGTGACGTCGAGCGCGGTGGTCGGTTCGTCGGCGATCAGCAGTTCGGGTTCGCAGGAGAGAGCCATGGCGATCATGGCGCGCTGGCGCATACCGCCGGAGAACTGGTGCGGATATTCTCCCGCCCGGCGTGCCGGTTCGGGGATGCCGACCTCGCCGAGCATGTCCACGGCCCGTTTGCGGGCGACCCGCCGGCCGCTGCCGAAGTGGTGGCGGTGGGCCTCGGCGATCTGCTCGCCGACCGTGTAGGCGGGGTGCAGCGCGGACAGCGGATCCTGGAAGACCATGGCCATCCGGCGCCCGCGCAGCCGGCCGAACCGGCGGTCGGTCAGGTCGAGGAGTTCCTGTCCGGCGAAGGTGATCGACCCGCTCACCCGGGCTCGGCGGTGCAGGCCCATCACGGCCAGGGAGGTGACCGACTTGCCCGAGCCGGATTCGCCGACCAGGCCCAGGGTACGGCCGGCCTCCACGGCGAAGGAGACTCCGTCGACCGCTTGGACCGCTCCGGTGGGGGTGTCGAAGGCGACCCGCAGATCGCGGACGCGCAGCAGGGGTTGGGCCGGTTCAGTGGTGGTCCGCACGGTTCAGTTCCTCACCCTGGGGTCGACGACGGCGTACAGAAGGTCGATGACGACGTTGGCGGCCACGATGAAGAACGCCGCCAGCAGCGTGACGCCGAGCACGACGGGCTGGTCGGAGCGTTGGAGGGCGTCGTAGAACAGCCGGCCCACACCGGGGATGCCGAAGATGGACTCGGTGATGACGGCTCCGGCCAGCAGCGCGCCGAGGTCCATGCCGAAGAGCGTGAGCACCGGCATCAGCGCGGAGCGCAGTCCGTGTTTGACCACGACGACGCGGGCGGGCATGCCCTTGGCGCGGGCGGTCCGGATGTACGGCTGTGCCATCGTCTCGATCATCGAACTGCGGCTCTGGCGGGCGTACATCGCGGCGTAGAGCAGCGCCAGGGCGGTCCACGGCAGCACCAGGTTGGTCGCCCAGCCCAGGGGGTCGTCGGTGAGCGGTACGTAGGTGGGGTAGGGCAGCAGCCCGGTCAGCCTGACCAGGCCGTACAGGAGCATCACCGCGGTGAAGTAGACGGGCAGCGAGGCGGTGGCCACGGCGCCGACCATGAGTGTGCGGTCGAGCAGTCCTCCCTTTCGCAGGGCGGCGGTCACTCCGGCGCTCAGCCCGAGCACCAGCCACAGGCAGGCGGCGCCGAAGGCCAGGGAGGCGGAGACGGGCAGGCGGTCCATCAACAGGTCCCACACCGGCAGGGCGTTCTCGTAGGAGTAGCCGAGGCAGGGGAAGCCGCACTGCAGCGCGTGGGGGCCGCTGCCGAGCTCCCGGCCGGTGAAGATCCCGACGAGATAGTCGCCGAACTGTCTCCAGACGGGCTGGTCGAGCCCCATGAAGTGGCGTACCTCGGCCAGGCGTTCGGGGCTGCACGTCTTGCCGCACGCCGCTGCCGCGGGATCGGCGGGCAGCAGGTAGAAGATGACGAAGGTGACGGCGCAGATGGCGAGCAGGACTCCGGCGACGCCGAGTCCTCTGCGGACCAGGTAGGCGATCACGGGCGGCCTCCCTGGGGGTCGAGGATGTCGCGCAGGGCATCGCCGAGCACCGTGAAGGCGAGGACGGCGACGAAGAGGAAGGCACTGGGAACGATGAAGTACATCGGGTCCGTCTCGTAATAGGTGACGGCCTCGGCGATCATCTGGCCCCAGGAGGAGGTGGGCGGGCGCACGCCCACCCCGAGGAAGCTGAGCGCCGCCTCCGTACTGATCATTCCGGGGATCAGCAGTGTGGTGTACGCGATGATGGGCCCGGAGATGTTGGGCAGGACCTGCCGGGTGAGGATGCGCCACGGTCCGGAGCCGCAGGCACGGGCGGCCTCGACATACTCGCGGTGGCGCAGGGAAAGGGCCTCGGCACGGACGACCCGGGCGATGCCCGGCCAGCCGAAGACACCGATGACGACGGTCATCAGCACCACCCGGTTGACGTCCTGGGCCACCGACATCATCGCGATCATGAAGATGAGCGAGGGGAAGGACATGGTCAGGTCCATCAGCCGGCTCAGGACGGTATCGATACGGCCACCGAAGTAGCCGGCCGCGATGCCTGCGGCGGTGCCGGTGACGACGACGATCGCGGTGGCGGCGAAGGCGATCGTCAAGGACACCTGGGCGCCGTGGACCACGCGGGCGAACAGGTCGCGGCCGGTGACCGGTTCCACGCCGAGCCAGTGTTCGGCGCCCATGCCGCCGAGCGGGCCGCGGGGCAGGCCACCGAGGTAGGGGTCGATGGCGGAGGGGTCGAAGGCGGTCGGCGACCAGCCGCCCAGCCGGCTGAGCAGGGGCGCGGCGAGGGCGACCAGGATCAGCAGCGCGGCGGCCAGCAGGGCGGTACGGCTGCCGCGGTCGCTCCACAGCCGGCGCCAGGTGGTCCGCCAGGGAGCGTCGGGCGGTGGGGAGCCGGGTCCATCGGCCGCCGGGGCGTCGCCCGGTCCGGCGGTCTGCGCGGTGAGGCTCATGATGTTGTGTCCTCGCCCTTTCAGCCCTGGCTCCGGGAGGGGTCCTTCAGGCCGATGACCGCGAAGTCGAACTGGCCGGTCCAGGAGGGGTGTCCGAAGGCTCCGGCGATGTTCTCGCCGACGAGCAGCGGCTTGCGCTCCCAGAGCAGGGGGACGGCCGGGGACTTGCGCTGGATCACCGTGTCCAGCTCGGCCCAGGCCTTGTCGGCGGCAGCCGCGTCGGGCATCGCGGCGATCTCGTCCATGCGCTTCTCGACGGCTTTGTCGCGGAACTGGGAGACGTTGCCCTGGTTGCCCTTGGGCTTGATGGTGCGGCCGTCGAAGACGAACGGCAGGAAGGTGGCGGCGGACGGGTAGTCGGGGCACCATCCGCTGATCGCCATGTCCGGGGCGTTGGCGGTGTCGCCGATGGTGTCGTAGTAGACCGAGGGGTCGGCGGTCTCGATCCGAAGCCGCACGCCGACCCGGGACAGGCTCTGCTGGAGGGCCTCGGCGCGGTTCTTGTCGCCCGTGGACACGGTGATCGTCGTGTCGAAGCCGTCGGGCTTGCCCCCCTCGGCGAGGAGCTTCTCGGCCCGCTTCACGTCGCCGGTGGCGGACCGGCCGTGGACCGGGTCGGCGGCCTTGCCGCCCATGAGGGACGGCGGCAGATAGCCGGTGGCGATGTCGTTGAGGGCAGGTCCGCCGTTGGCGGTGACCTGCGCCTCCTTGTCGACGGCGTACTGCATCGCCTGACGCAGCTTCAGGTTGTCGAAGGGCGGCCGGGAGGTGTTCAGCGCGAGCATGTCGGTGCAGCCGGTGCGCTCGGCGGACAGCCGCTGCTTGACCTCGGGCCGCGGAAGGACCTTGGCGACGCTGGCGGGCTGCAGGTCGGACCACTCGACCGCGGAGGCGTCGGCGCCCGCGCCCGCGATGATCCGGTCGTCGATCTGGCCGCCCTTGAGGCCCTGGATCACGACGATCCGGTCGGGGTAGGCCTTGCGCACCGAGTCGGTCGCCGCGTCCCAGTGGGGATTGCGGACCAGCACCATCTTCTTGCCGCGCGCATAGCTCTCGATGCGGTACGGCCCGGAGGAGAAGGGCCGCAGGTCGTACTGGACACCCTTCTCCCGGGACTCGGGCACGGGCGAGAAGGTGGAGAGCGTGACCGTGGAGGAGAACTCGGCGACCGGTCTGCGCAGCGAGAAGACGATGGTGCGGTCGTCGGGGGTGCTGATCGAGTCGAGGTGCTTGCCGCCCAGCGGCCCGTCGTATCCCTCGGCACCCGCCAGGTAGCGCTGGGCGTAGTCGGGGCCGCCGGCGAGATCCGGGGCGAAGGAGCGTTCCACGTTGTACTTGATGTCCCGCGCCCGTATGGGCGTGCCGTCCTCGTAGACGAGGCCGGGCTTGAGGGTGAAGGTCCAGGTACGGCCGCCGTCGGAGGGCGTGCCGAGGTCGGTCGCGAGGTCCGGGACGATTTCGCCGCCCTTCTCGCCGGGAGCGGCCCGGAAGGTGGTCAGGGTGCGGTAGAGCAGCCTGGTGCCGAAGTCCATGGCCGGCAGGACCCAGTTGCGGGCCGGATCCAGGTGGGCGAAGTCCTGGTTGGACAGCACCGTCAGGGTGCCGCCCCGCTTCGGAGTGCCACCGATGACGGTGCCGGTGGCCACGCCGGGCTGTCCCTTCTCCGAGCCGCGGTCGTCACCTCCCTGAGCGGTGCAGGCGCCCAGCAGGGCCAGGGAGAGCGTGGCGCTCAGGGATGCGGACAGCGCACGGGTGCGACGGGACATGGGGGCACTCCTCGGTACAGGTACGGGGAAGACACGGCAGACGCGGAACAGGCCGGATGGAAGGGATGGTCCGGAGGGATCTCGTGATCCGGGGTGGCCGGACGGCCCGGGGCAGGCGCTGCGGACCGTCAGGCCCGGGGCAACTGCTGGGGCGCGTGGTGTGTGACCTGTAAAATAGTAATGTGACATTGCACAGCCAAGGAGTAGGTCACCCTGTTACCGAACCGTGTCCCGGAGCCCCGGCCTCCGGGAGCGCCGCGACCCGGCGCGCACGCCGGTGTCCTGATACCGCCGACGGCGCGGAATCCCTCGCCGTCGCGCCGCCCGCACGGCCGGCGGGATCGGGGGCTGGGTGGTCCACTCCCGGACGGCGGACCGACTGCCGGAGGCGCCCCGCGCCGTCCCGCGGCGGACGATGAGGGGGTTCTGCGCAACGTGACATTGTATAGTGCGGGGACAAACCGCTGAAAGGGAATGCATGAGTGGGCTGACGTCCCGCAAACTCCTCTCGGTGCAGGAGCACCTGCGCGACCGGGTGGCCAACGCCCTGCGCGCCGCGCTGATCTCGGGAGATCTCCAGCCCGGCGTGATCTACTCGGCGCCCACGCTGGCCGCCGAGTACGGCGTCTCCGCCACGCCCGTGCGCGAGGCGATGCTGGATCTGGCCCGCGAGGGCCTGGTCGAGGCGGTGCGCAACAAGGGGTTCCGGGTCACCGAACTCTCCGACCGCGACCTGGACGAGTACACCGAGATCCGCGCGCTCATCGAGATCCCCACCATCGGCCGCGTGGCCCGGTCCGCCTCACGCGAGCAGTTGGAGGCGCTGCGCCCGGTGGCCGAGGAGATCGTGGCCGCCGCCGACCGGGGCGACCTGATCGCCTACCTGGAGTCGGACCGCCGCTTCCATCTCGATCTGCTCGCCCTCGCGGGCAACGCCCGTCTGGTGGAGACGGTGGCCGAACTGCGCAAGCGCTCCCGGCTCTACGGGCTCGCCGATCTGTCCCAGGAAGGTTCGCTGGCGGGTTCGGCGCAGGAGCACACCGCGCTTCTGGACATCATGATCGCCGGCGATGCGGCGGGTGCCGAGGAGCATATGCGCAGCCATCTCGCACATGTGCGGACCCTGTGGTCGGCGCGGAAGCGGGAAGCCGAGCACGTGTCCCCGGCCCCCGGACGCGGAATCCACTGACACCGGGGCCCGGACGCAAAGTCCGCCGACGCGGAACCCGCTGACGCCGGGGCCCGTCCGGTACGGCCGGTGGTCCGACCGGATCAGGCGCCCACGGACCCGACGGTCGGGTCAGGTGCAGGTCCGTTCCTCCGGCGTTCCCCCCTTCCACCGGTAGGCCGCGACGGCGACCACCAGGTCCTGCCAGGCCATTCCGCACGTCTTCACGACCAGCGGCCGGCCGGCCGGGGCGACGGCCCGCGAGGAGATCAGGTCCGCCATGGTCACCAGCGAGTCCGGGGTGAGCGAGCCCTCGCGCATCGCCATCACCACATCGCCCGCCTCGCGGAGGGCGGTCTCCCGGCTCTCCACGACGACTGTCGCACGGCCCATCAGCGCGCCGTCGAGCTCCCGTACGTCCGGTTCGTGCGAGCCGACCGCGAGTACCACCGCGCCGTCGCGCACCAGACGTCCGTCGACCACCGGTTCGCGGGCGGAGGTCGCGGTGACGACGACATCCGCGCGGGACACCGGGCCGGCCGTTTCCGCGCCGTCCGCCGTCGTATGCCGGTCCGCCCAGCCGGGCACGGGTCCCCCGCGCCGGGTGACGACCGTGACATCGGCCACCGGGACGTGGGCCCGGACGGTGGCGACGTGTCCCTCGCCCTGCGGGCCCGCGCCGAAGACCACCAGACGCAGGCCCCCGCAGTCGTCCGCGAGCGCGCGCAGCCGGTCCAGGCAGGCCGCGACCGAGACGGCCGGGGTCCGCAGGGTCGTCAGCGCCACCCCGTCCAGGATCGCCACCGGGGTCAGGGTCTCGCTGTCGTGCAGCAGATACGTGGCGTTGATGCGCCGCAGCCCGCGCGCGGCGTTGCCCGGCGCGACGGTCGCGATCTTCACACCGAACCAGCCGCCGGATTCCGAGGGCATGAGCAGTCCCTGACCATGTGCCAGCGGAATGATCGCCCGCGGCACGCCGCCCTCCGGGTCGAGCCCCCCGGCCAGCGCTTCCCGGACCGCGGCGACCGCGCCGGCCGGACCGAGCGCGAACACGTCCTTCTCGTCGAGCATCGTCGTCATCGCAGCACGAACCCCGGCAGGAGGGTGTCGTCGGGGTCGACGGTGAAACGGCAGGTCCCGGTGGCGTACGCCGTGCCCGTCACGGCCGGGACGACCGCGGGGAGGCCGTGGGCGGTGGTCAGGCGCGCGATCCTGGCGTGGAAGACCGACCCCACCACCGACTCGTGCAGCAGTTCGTCGCCGGGGTGCAGTTGTCCGGCGTCGGCGAGCAGCGCGACCCGGGCCGCGGTCCCCGAGCCGCACGGGGAGCGGTCGACCTCACCGTCCGCGAACACGGTGACATTGCGGTGGTGCAACCGCCGGGTGCCGTCGGACCGGTGGGCCGGCGGGCCGGCCTCCTCGGTGAACACCGTCCCGTAGACCCCGGACAGCCGGGGGTCCTCCGGGTGTTCGGCCGCGCCGGCCGCGTTCAGCGCGTCGCGGATCTCGCGGCCCGCCGCGATGAGCCGGGGAATGTCCTCCGGCCGGACCAGCAGCCCGAACCGCTCGGCCGGAAGCACCGCGTACATGGCGCCGCCGAAGGCGATGTCCACGGCGACGGTCCCGCGCGAGGTCGCCACCTCGACGCCGCGCGCGTGGACGTAGCCGGGGACGTTGATGAACGTCACGTCCGCGACCCGGCCGCCGACCGTGCGCACGCTCGCCGTGACGCGGCCGGAGGGTACGTCGATCACGACGTCCGTCGTTCCGTCGGCGGACGCCGGGACCAGGCCCGAGGCGACCGCCCACGCTCCGAGGGCGATCGTGCCGTGGCCGCAGGCCGTGGAGAATCCGTCCTTGTGCCAGAAGAGGGCGCCGAGGTGGGCGCCGTCGTCGTCCGGCGGCACCAGGAAGGCCCCGTACATGTCGGCGTGGCCGCGTGGTTCGCCGCACAGCAGGGCCCGCGTCCACTGGACCTCGTCGCTGGCCATGGCGGCCGTGCGCCGCTCGGCGACGGTGAGCCCGGCCCGGGTCACGACGGGCGGGGCCTGCGGCACGATCCGGAACGGTTCGCCCCCGGTGTGCCAGTCCACCGTCTCGATCGGTTCGGTGCGCAGCGGCCCGCGCGGCCCCGCCGCCGGTTCCGCCCTCCTGTTCCCTTGCGGTGTGTCAGCCACCGTCGGACTCTCCCTTGTCACTCGATCACGCTCCTTGATGTGTCGCTGTCCGCGTGTTTGTGGCCCGGTCGGCCGTGCGGCGTCCGGGCAGAGCGGCGCGGCGGGCCGGACGCCGCACGGTGTCCGGCCCGCCGCGTACGCCCCTCGGCCGGTTCACATGGTGAACCCGGCCGGGAAGGGGTCCGCGGGATCGAGCAGGTACTGCGCGGTGCCCGTGATCCAGGCGCGGCCGGTGACGGAGGGCAGTACGGCGGGCCGGCCGCCGACCGTGGTCTCTCCCAGGATCCGGCCGGTGAAGCGGGAACCGATGAAGGACTCGTTGACGATGTCCCGTCCGGTCGTCAGCAGCCCCCGCGCGTGCAGTTGCGCCATCCGGGCGCTGGTTCCCGTCCCGCACGGCGAGCGGTCGAACCACCCGGGGTGGACCGCCATGGCGTGCCGCGAGTGCCCGGCGGTCGAGCCGGGCGCCTCCAGATAGACGTGATGACAGACGTCTATCGCGGGATCCTCCGGATGGGCCACCGGGTTCTGCGCGTTGATCGCCTCCATGACGGCCACGCCCGCGTCGAGCAGCCGCTGCTTCTCCACCCGGGCGAAGGGGATGCCGAGGTCCTCGGTGCGCACGAAGGCGCAGAAGTTGCCGCCGTAGGCGATGTCGTAGCGGACCGGGCCGAAGCCCTCGACCTCGACCACCTGGTCCAGCGCGTGGCTGTAGGACGCGACGTTCTCCAGGGTGACCGACTCGGCGCGGCCGTCCCGCACGGCGACCCGAGCCGTGACCAGCCCGGCGGGGGTGTCGAGGCGGATGAGGGTCTCCGGCTCGACCGCCTCGACCATGCCCGTCTCCACGAGAACCGTCGCCACGCCGATGGTGCCGTGCCCGCACATGGGCAAGCACCCGGAGACCTCGATGTACAGAACGCCGAAGTCGGCGTCCGGCCGGGTCGGGGGCTGGAGTATCGCTCCGGACATGGACGCGTGTCCGCGCGGCTCGCACATGAGCAGGGTGCGCAGCCGGTCGCGTCGCTCGACGAACAGCTGCCGCCGCTCGGCCATCGTCGCGCCCGGCAGGACGCCGACCCCGCCGGTGATGACCCGGGTCGGCATCCCCTCGGTGTGCGAGTCGACGGCGTGGTAACAGGCGACCGAACGCATCTCAGTTCACTCCGGCGTCGATGAGGGCCTGGGTGGCGGCGCGCACGAAGGCCTCGGTCTCGGGGGCCAGCGCCTGCCGGGGCGGACGGCAGGCGCCGCCGGTCCGGCCGATCATGTCCTGGCCGAGCTTGATGGCCTGTACGAACTCGGTGTTGCTGTCCCAGCGCAGCACGGAGTGAAGCCGGCGGTAGAGCGGGAGCGCGGTGTCGAGATCGCCTGCCAGCGAGGCGTTGTAGAGGTCGAGGCAGGCGCGCGGGAAGATCTGGGGGTAGCCCGCGACCCAGCCCTTGGCGCCGGCGAGACCGACTTCCACGAGGGTGTCGTCGGTGCCGACCAGGAGATCGAGCCCGGGGGCCAGCTCACTGATGGCGTAGCAGCGCCGGACGTCGCCGGAGAACTCCTTCACGCCCACGATGTAACCCTCGGCGTGCAGCTTGGCCAGCAGCTCCGGGCGCAGGTCGACCTTGGTGTCGATGGGGTTGTTGTAGGCGGTGACGGGGAGTCCGGCGGAGGCCACCATCCGGTAGTGCTCCAGGACGGCGCGGTCATCTGCTCTGTAGGCGTTGGGCGGCAGGCACATGACGGCGTGGCAGCCGGCGTCCTTGGCGAACTGCGCGTGCCGCTTCGCCTCGACCGCGCCGTAGGCTCCCACACCCGGCATGACGGTGAAGCCCTCGGGGGCGTTCGCGACGGCGGTCTCCACGACGCGGTCGCGTTCCTCGTAGGTCAGGGTCTGGTACTCGCCCAGCGAGCCGTTGGGCGCGACGCCGTGGAGGCCCTGTTCGGCGAGCCAGGCGACGTTGTCCCCGAAGGCACCGTGGTCGACGGCGAGGTCACGGTCGAACGGAAGGCTCGTCGCGACGATGACGCCGTGCCAGGGCATGCGGTTCTGGTTCATGTGAACTCCTCAGGTGTGATCGGTGGTGGACTCGTCGATACCGGCGAGCCCACCGAGGGTGATGGGGGTCGCGATCAGCCGTTCCGCGGATGCGTACGGCTGATCACGGGCCACGAGGCAGTGCACGGCGGGCCCGCACATCCGGCCCTGGCACCACCCCATGCCGGCCCTGGTCAGCTGTTTGACCTGCCGGTGGTCGGACGCCGATCCGTCGGCGTGGGCGGCTCTCACCGCCCCTGCGGTGACCTCCTCGCACCGGCAGACCAGCGTGTCGTCGGTCAGCCACGCGGACCAGGCAGGTGGCAGGGGGTGCGCCTGCGCCATCGCGCGGGCGAAGTCCCGGTGTCTGGCCACCGCGGCACGCTTCGCGGCCAGGCGCCGGACGTTCGGCAGGCCGGGCGCCCGCAGGTCGGTGAGCACCGACACCGCGGCGATCGCGCCCTCGTTCACCGCGAGCGCGGCACCGCCGACGCCGCAGGTCTCGCCCGCCGCGTAGAGGCCGGGCACGCCGGTGCGCTGTCCGTCGTCGACGGCGGCGGCCATGGTGCCGTCGCCCGCGTCGGCGAGGGAGCAGCCGAGGGGGACGAGGAGGTCGAGCTGGGGTGCGAAGCCCCAGCCGACTCCCACGGTGTCGGCCTCGATCCGGCGCTCGGTACCCGGGAGCGGGGTGCCGTCGGCGTCCAGGGAGGCGACGCGCACCATGGCGACCCTTCCGTCGCCTTCGGCGCCGACGATCGCGGTGCGGGTACGGACAGGGACGCGGTGCCGGGCGAGTGTGCCCGCGTACTGTGCGGCCTCGGCCCACTTGGCGGGGTTGCGCAACAGCGGTACGGGGTGTCGCAGCCAGGCCGAGGGCGAGGCCGCCTCGCACACCGCGGCGACCTCGGCCCCGCGCGCGGCGAGGGCCGCGGCCACCGGCAGCAGGAACGGTCCCGTACCGCCGAGCACCACCCGGCGGCCGGCGGCGACTCCCCCGCCCTTGAGCAGCGCTTGGAGACCCCCGATGGTGAGCACACCGGGCAGATCCCAGCCCGGGAAGGGAAGTTGGCGATCGTAGGCGCCGGTCGCCACCAGCAGTGCCGGGGCGTGCAGCGATACGGCGGTCTCCTCGGGCGCCCGGCTCCGGTCCACGGCGTGGACGGTGAACCCATCGCCCTCACGGACCGCGCTCCACGCGTGGTGGTTCAGCAGCAGTGTGAGCCGGCCGGTGCGCGCGTGGGCGGACAGTGTCGCGCTCAGCGCCCGGTACTCGCGCAGTCCGTGGTGCAGATCCGCGGTCGGGATGGCCTCACGCGCCTGTCGAGGGGGGTGGCGCCAGAACTGGCCGCCCAGGGCCGCTCCCGAGTCGACGAGAGCGACGCGCAGTCCACCGCTCAGGGCGGTGGCGGCAGCCGCCATGCCGGCCGGGCCCGCGCCCACCACCACAAGGTCGACGGATTCAGTCATCGTCACCCTCCCCGGTCGTGATGGCCATGCCCGTGCGGGCCTGTACGAGGCAGGCCCGTTGCCCGCCCTGTCCGTCGATGGTCACCAGACAGTCGAAACAGACACCGATCCCGCAGAAGACTCCGCGGGGCCGCTGTCCGAGCCTGGTGACCCTCCAGGCGACCCGGCCCGAGGCGACGAGCGCGGCGGCCAGGGTCTGTCCCGGCACGAACGGCAGCGGTTCGCCGTCCACGGTGAACTCGCTCATTTCGGCACACCTCCGGTGGTGAGGAATCGGTCGGGCAGGAGGCCGGTGTGGGCGGCCGGATCGGCGCCCCTCCAGGGGCGGCCGAGCAGATGTGCGGTGACCAGAGCGCCGGTTCCCGGAGCGAGGCCGACACCGGCACCCTCGTGGCCGCACGCGTGGATGACGCCCGGCACACGGGAGTCGGGGCCGATGACCGGCAGATGGTCCGGGCAGTACGGCCGGAAGCCCCGGTAGGCGCGGATCAGGTGGACGCCGCGCAGGAACGGGAACAGGCGGCACGCCTGGGCGGCGAGCGCGGCGACCACGGCGGGGTTCATGGTCGTGTCGAAGCCGACGCGTTCGCGGCTGGCGCCGATCAGAATGGTGCCCGCCCGGGTGCCCTCGACGACGCACGAGGTCTCCAGCCCCGCGTCGCCGGAGGCGACGTTGGCGACGTAGTCGGCGGAGTAGACCTTGTGCCGGATCATCGGCGGCAGCGGCTCGGTGACGAGGACGAAGCCTCGGCGCGGCAGGATCTCGACGGGGGCGCCGAGCCGTCGGCCGACTTCGCCGCCCCAGGTCCCCGCGGCGTTCACCACGGCGTCGGCGGGCAGCACGGTGCCGTCGGTGGTGCGGACTCCCGCGATCCGGCCGCCCGGTCCGGTGATCGCGGCGACGGCTTCGCCGGTGTGCGTCCGCGCGCCGCGCCGGATCGCGGCGCGCAGCAGTCCGGCTGCCGCGAGGACGGGCTGTACCTGGGCGTCCTGCGGGTAGTGGACGCCGCCGGGAAGTCCGGGCGCGATCCGCGGTTCGAGATCGCGGACGCGTTCGACGGGTTCGGTGCGGACGCCGGCTGCGGCCTGGCTCGCGGCGAACGCCCGCAGGGCGGTGAGGGCTTCGGGTGTGCTCGCGACGACCACGCCGCCCTTGGCCTCCAGTTCGAGAGTGTCCGGACCGAGTTCCTCGCCCGCCTCGTCCCACAGATCGCGGCTGAGCCGCGCCAGTTCCAGTTCGGGTCCCGGCTCCTTGTCGGAGAGGAGTACGTTGCCCTCTCCCCGGCTGGTCGTGCCGGCGCCGACGGGCCCCCGGTCGAGAACCGTGACGTCGAGGCCCGCCGCGGCGGCGTGGAACGCGCACGCGGCGCCCACAATGCCCGCACCCACGACAACAACTTTCATGGCCACCCCCTCAGTGCAATGTCACATGCCACAGCTAGGCTATACATCGGACTGATCCGAAGACAACGCCGCCGGCCGGGTGATCTTCACCCGAAGCCGCTGACGGCACGTCGTCCACCGTGCACACAGGGAGATGAATCGTTGTGAACCTGACCGGACACTCGATCCTGGCCGGCTGTGAAGCCCCCGGTACGGGGGACGCCTGGCGGGCGGTCACCGCCGCGACCGGCGAGCCGATCGGCCCTCCGCTCCGGGACGCGTCGGCGGAGCAGATCGCCGAGGCCGCCCGGCTCGCCGAGGCTGACGCCCGCGCCTTCCGCGCCCTGCCCGCCGAGCGCCGGGCGGCCTTCCTCGATGCCTGCGCCGAGGAGATCGAAGCACTCGGCGACGCCCTTGTGGACCGTGCGGCCCACGAGACCGGGCTCCCCCCGGTCCGGCTGGCCGGTGAACGGGGGCGGACCTGCGGTCAACTGCGCCTGTTCGCCGATCTGGTCAGAAGCGGAACCGCGCTCGGTGTGCGGATCGACTCCGGGGCCTCCCGGACGGATGTACGGATGCGCCGGATTCCCGTGGGTCCGGTAGCGGTGTTCGGCGCGAGCAACTTCCCGCTGGCGTTCTCGGTCGCGGGCGGAGACACCGTGTCCGCGCTGGCCGCCGGCTGCCCCGTGGTGGTCAAGGCACACCCCTCCCACCCCGGCACCAGCGAGGCGGTGGCCCGCGCCGTCACGACGGCCGCCGCACGAACAGGCATGCCGGCCGGGGTGTTCTCGCTGCTGGTGGGCCGGGGCAACGAGGCCGGGCTCGCCCTGGTCGGTGATCCACGGATCGCCGCAGTGGGCTTCACCGGCTCCCGGGCCGGTGGGCTGGCGCTGGTCGCCGCCGCGCAGTCCCGCCCGGTGCCCGTACCCGTCCACGCCGAGATGTCCGCGGTCAATCCCGTGATCATGCTCGACGGGGCCCTCGCCGAGCCGGGACCCGCGGCCGACGGATACGTGGCTTCGCTGACCAGCGGCGCGGGGCAGTTCTGCACGAACCCCGGCCTGCTGCTGCTGCCGGCCGGGCCGGCGGGCGACGGCTTCCTCTCCGCGGTGGCTCAGGCCGTGGCGAGCACAAAGGGCCAGGTCATGCTCAATCCGGGGATCTCCCGGGCCTACACCGAGGGCGTACAGCGGTGGGCGGCCGTCGAGGGCGTGCGGGAGGTGGCCCGGGGCACGGCCGGGGACGGCCCGTACGCCCCCGCCCCCGCGGTCCTCGCCTGCGACGCCGCCACGTACGCCGCGCACGAGGAACTCACCGGTGAGGTCTTCGGCGCCGCGGGGCTCGTCGTGCGCTGGTCCGGGACGGAGGAACTTCTCTCTCTTCTGGAGAATCTGGAGGGTCAGCTGACGGCCACCGTGCAGGGAACCGACGCCGATCGGGCCACGGCCCTGCGACTGCTTCCCGTGCTGGAGGAACGGGCGGGACGCATCCTGTGGGGCGGCTGGCCCACCGGGGTCGAGGTCGGCCACGCGATGGTGCACGGGGGACCGTGGCCCGCGACGAGTTCCCCCGGAACGACGAGCGTCGGCACCCTCGCCATCGAGCGCTGGCTGCGCCCGGTCTGCTACCAGTCCTTCCCCGGCCCCCTCCTGCCCCCCGAACTCCGCGACGACACCCCCCTGCCGGCCGACCGCCTCACACCTGGCGCCCAACTCCCCCACCCGCCCCGGTAGGCCTTCGGACCACCCGCGCACGACGGATCCGCCGGCTGCGGCTCAGGCGTCCGGACCGCCTCGGCCGCACCGTCGTCCTCCTCCGGCCGGCCACGGCCGCGGCGGGCCGTTCGTCGCGGGCGCGGCTCAGCCGGCGGGGGCGTCCGTCGGCCTGCCCGCCGGCCCCGGCCGGGGCCGGCGGAGCAGATACAGGCCGACGCCCAGGGCGAGGGCCGTCACCACGGCAGTGAAGATCAGGCTTGCGGTCCGCAGCCCCAGCCCGAGCGTCAGCGCTCCCACACCCACCACGGGCACGGCGATTCCGATGTAGGCGACGACGAAGTACGCCGAGAGGGTACCGCCGCGGTGCTCGCGCGGAGTGGCATCACCGACCGCCGTCAGGCCGGCCCGGAAGGCCAGCCCCTGACCGAAACCGCCGACGAGCGCACCGGCCAGCAGCAGTGGCAGCGACTCCACCACGACGGACGCGCCCACGAGCAGCAGTCCGGCCACGAGAGTCAGACATCCGGCGGGCAGCGCCCGGCGCACACCCAGCCGCCCCGTCAGCAACTGCCCCAGGGTGGAGGCGAGAAAGGCGGAGAAGGCCACCGCCCCGGACAGCGCCAGATCGTCGATCCTCAGCACCTCGGCCACAAAACTCGGTGCGATCGCGGTGAACAGGCCGAGCAGCGCGAAGCCCGCGAAAGCGGCGATCGCCGCCGAGGGGAACACTCCCCGCGCCTGAGGCGCCACGCTCATCCCCTGGGGCCGTCCGTGCGGCAGCCGCCTGGGGCGCGCCACGGTCTCGGGCAGCAGCCAGGCCGGCACACAGGCCGCGGCCACCAGGGCCAGATGCACCGCGAAGGGCAGCCGCAACGGAGCCGGAGCGTACTGCGCGAGCAGGCCGGCCAGCAGCGTGCCGCAGCCCAGGCCGCCCATGTTCGCCGCGGTGGCCGCGAATCCGGCCCGCGCCGCGCGGTCCGGCGGGGCGAGTTCCATGACGGCGGCGGTCGCCGCGCCGGTGAGCAGTCCGGCCGAGAGCCCCGACAGCAGTCGGGCCGCGAAGAGCAGGGGCAGACCGCCCTCGAACAGGAAGCACAGATCGGCGGCGGCGGCGAAACCCAGTGCGCACAGGACAACAGGACGACGGCCCACCTGGTCGGAGCAGTCGCCCGCGAGCAGGAGGGAGGCGACGACGCCGACCGCGTACACGGCGAACACCACCGTCACGATCAGCTCGGAGAACCCGATCTGGGCGCGGTAGAGCCCGTACAGCGGCGTGGGCAGGGTGGTGCCCGCCATGCCCACGGCGAACACCGCCGCCGCCACGAGGTACCCGGGGCGGCGGCTCCTGCGGTGACGTACGGTCATGCGAGCACGGTACGAGCCACCTTGCCGCAATCCGCCGCATCGGCCGGTCCCGGCGGCGGCGACCAGCCATCCGGCCCCGTGAGGACGGCCCGGCGGATCACGCAGGTCCACCCGGCGCCACAGGCGACGATCGCCCGGCGGGCCGGCGAGTCCGGGCGGCCGTCGCCGCGCGCCGCCCCACTGTCGCTGATATCAGGTACAGGCCTCGATCATGCGCGATATGCTGATGCAGATTGTGCAAGCGATTTGCAAAATGAGGAGGGTCATGGCTACGCGGGCGACCGATGTCGGGACGAACCAGAGCGTCGAACGAGCGGTCTCGGTGCTGCGCGCACTGGACTCCGGCCGGGCCGAACTGCGCGTCTCCGACGTCGCCGAGCTCACCGGACTGGGCTCGTCGACCACCTCTCGCCTGCTGTCCACCCTGGAGCGCCTCGACATGGTCGAACGCGATCCGGTCAGCAACCTCTACCGGCTCAGCCTCGGTCTCCTGACCCTCGCCGCCACCGCCACCAACCGCCACCCGGTGCACCGGGCCGCCCGCATGGTGCTCCAGGACCTCGCCACCCGCACCGGGCTCGGGGCCAACGTGGCCGTCCGCCGCGGCACCGAGCTGATGTTCCTGTGCAATTTCGAGGGAACGCGCGCCCCCAAGTCCTATACGCAGGCAGGGCATACCGCCCCGCTGCACGCCACGAGCATCGGCAAGTGCCTTCTCGCCGGACTCGCTCCCAAAGAGCGTCGCAAGCTGCTGACCGAACCGCTCGACGCGCACACCGAGTACACGACCACCAGTCACGACCTCCTCGACACGGAGATCGACACCGTCCGGCGCACCGGTTACGCCGTCGAGGCCGAGGAGCGTGCCCTGGGCCGCGCGTCCCTGGCCGCGCCCGTCCGGGACGCTTCGGGGGACGTCGTCGCCGCCATCTCCCTGTGGGGCCCCACCTCGCTGCTCGGGGACCGCTCCGACACGGAGGGGCAGCGCCTCGCCCTCGTACGAGAGGTCATCGAGGCCGCCGACGCCATCAGTCAGGCGCTCGGCGCGCTCTGACGCACACGGCGGAGGGGTGGGGGGGGGGGGGGGTGTCCAGTTGGGGCGCGCGGCCCGCGCGCGGGCTGGTAGGTGGGGCGGGGGGGGTGGTTATTGGTGGGGGGGGGGGGGCGGT
>NZ_JBEOZE010000033.1:0-91238 GCF_040297465.1 Streptomyces sp. NPDC001787 | reverse complement strand
GATCACCGCCGACACCGCCGCGCACCACGGCGGGACCCTCAACCTCACCCTGAAGAGGAGCTAGACCCTTGCTGTTCGACATGCCCCAGGAGCGGTCCTTCGGGCCCTCAGCCGAGGTGCTGCGGGCCGAACGCCTGCGGCAGCATCTCGTCCAGCGTACGGAGGCCGTCCGGGGTCTCCAGGACGAGCTCCGGCCCCCCGAACTCGTACAGCAGCTGCCTGCACCTGCCGCACGGCACCAGGATCGCCCCGGTTCCGTCCACGCACGTGAAGTGGGTCAGCCGGCCGCCGCCGGTGGCGTGCAGCTGGGAGACGAGGCCGCACTCGGCGCACAGCGAGAGGCCGTACGAGGCGTTCTCGACGTTGCAGCCGACGATCACGCGTCCGTCGTCGACCAGGGCCGCGACGCCGACCGGGTAGCCCGAGTAGGGGACGTACGCCCGGGACATCGCGTCCCGGGCGGCGGTCCTCAGCCGGTCCCAGTCGGCCTCTGCCGCGGCCGGAGCCGTCACTTGCCCTGCCCCTTGCGGTAGCGCATCCCGTCCGCCTTCGGCATGCGCAGCCGCTGTGCGGAGAGCGACAGGACGAGCAGCGTGACGATGTACGGGGTGGCGCTGACGAACTCGGTGGGCACCGTGTCCGTGGCGAGGTACCAGACCAGCACGACGGCGGCGATGGCCCCGCTGATGACGGCGGGGACGTACGCCTTGCGGTAGAGCTTCCAGGCCGCCAGGACGGCCAGGATGACCACCAGCAGCAGGAGCAGCGCGTGGACGGAGTCGCCGCCGTTGCGCAGCTGGAGCGCGTCCGCGAAGCCGAACAGGCCCGCGCCCATGGCGAGTCCGCCGGGCCGCCAGTTACCGAAGATCATCGCCGCGAGGCCGATGTATCCCCGGCCGCCGGTCTGGCCCTCGTTGTAGATGTGCGAGGTGACCAGGGAGAGGAAGGCCCCGCCCAGTCCGGCGAGACCGCCGGAGACCATCACGGCGATGTACTTGTAGCGGTAGACGTTCACGCCGAGGGACTCGGCGGCCACCGGGTTCTCACCGGCCGAGCGCAGACGCAGACCGAACGCGGTCTTCCACAGGATGAAGAAGGTGGCCACGAACAGCAGCACGGCGACCAGCGTCAGCAGGGAGACGTTGGTGATCAGCCCGCCGATGATGCCGGCCACGTCCGAGACGAAGAACCAGTGGTGCTTCTCCACCGAATGGAGCCAGTCGGAGAGGCCGGGGATCGTCACGGAGGTGATGTCGTCGGCCGGTGGCGACTGCTTGGGGCTGCCGCCCTTCGCCGCCGCGTCACCGGTGTTGAACCAGAGCTTGGCGAAGTAGGTGGTGAATCCGAGCGCCAGGATGTTGATGGCGATACCGGAGATGATGTGGTCAACGCCGAAGGTGACGGTGGCGAAGGCGTGCAGCAGACCGCCGAGCATGCCGCCGATGACACCGGCGAGCACGCCGAGCCAGGGGTTGGTCTGCCAGCCCGCCCAGGCACCGAAGAAGGTGCCGAGGATCATCATTCCTTCGAGACCGATGTTGACCACACCGGCACGTTCGGACCACAGCCCGCCGAGACCGGCGAGACCGATCGGGACGGCCATGGCGAGCGCGGCGCTGATCTGGCCCGCCGAGGTCACGTCCTGGGCGCCGGTGATGGCACGCACCGCGGACAACGCGAGCAGGGCGCCCGCGATGATCAGCAGGATGACGGGAAGGGTGAACCGGGTTCGGCCGCCCTTGCCGCCGGAGACCCTGGGGGCCGCGGGCGGCGGGGTGGAAGTCGCCGTGGCGGTCACGCCGACACCTCCTGCTGGTCGGAGTTACGGGCCTGGGCGGCGAGTTCCGCGCCGACCTTGCTCTGCTGGCGCTTGAGGCCGTAGCGGCGGACGACTTCGTAGGCGATGACGACGCACAGGACGATGACGCCCTGGATGACGCCGACGATCTCCTTGTCGTACCCCTCGAACTCAAGCTTTCCGGTGCCGCGTTCCAGGAAGCCCCACAGGAGCGCGCCGAGCGCGATGCCGATGGGGTGGTTGCGGCCCAGGAGCGCGATGGCGATGCCGGTGAAGCCGATGCCGACCGGGAAGTCGCCGCTGTACTCGTAACTGTCGTTCAGCAGCGTCGGCATGCCGATCAGACCGGCCACCCCGCCGGAGATGAGCATCGAGGTGACGACCATCTTCTTGACGTTGACGCCGCTGGCCTCGGCCGCCGAGCCGGACTGGCCGACCGTACGCAGGTCGAAGCCGAACCGGGTGCGCGAGAGCGCGAACCAGTAGACGACGCCCGCGACGACCGCGACCACGATGAAGCCCCAGATCGGGGTCGGCTGGGTCGGGAAGGTGAAGAAGTGCGAGGACTCCGGGATCGGCGTGGTGGAGACCTTCGTGCCGGCCTTGTCGAGGTGACCGAGGCGGCCCTGCTGGAGCAGGTATCCGATGATCGCCGTCGCGATGGCGTTCAGCATGATCGTCGAGACGACCTCGCTGACGCCCCGGGTGACCTTGAGGACACCCGCGATACCGGCCCACATCGCGCCGACGATCATCGCGGTGAGGATGATCAGCGGGATCTGCAGGACGCCCGGCAGGGTCAGGGCTCCGCCGAGGGCGGCGGCGAAGAACGCGGCCAGGCGGTACTGGCCGTCGACGCCGATGTTGAAGAGGTTCATGCGGAAGCCGACGGCCACCGCGAGACCCGCGAGGTAGTAGGTCGTCGCCTTGTTGAGGATGTAGACCTGGCTGTCCGACTTCAGCCCGTAGTCGAACATGATGCCGAAGGCGCTGAACGGTTCCTTGCCGGTGGCCGCCAGCACGAGGGCGGTCACCAGGAACGCGACCACGATCGCGAGTGCCGGTGCCGCGATGCCCAGGAGCAGCCGCTCCTTGTCGAACTTCTTCATCGGTCCTCTCCCCCGTCCCGGGGGTCGGTGGCGTCGTCGCCGGCGGTGCCGGTGGTGCCGTTGCCGGTGGTGCCGGTGGCGCTGGTGCCGGTGGTGGTGCCGTTGCCGGTGGTGTCGTCGCCGGTGTGTTCGAGGTGGCCGGAGGCCGCACCCGTCATCGCCGAGCCGAGCTCTTCCGGGGTGACGGTCGCCGGGTCGGCGTCCGCGACCAGCCGGCCGCGGAACATGACACGCAGGGTGTCGGACAGCCCGATCAGCTCGTCGAGGTCGGCGGAGATGAGCAGCACCGCCAGGCCCTCCCGGCGCGCCTCACGGATCTGGTCCCAGATCTGGGCCTGGGCGCCGACGTCCACACCCCGGGTGGGGTGCGCGGCGATCAGCAGCTTGGGGTTGTGGCTCATCTCGCGGCCGACGATCAGCTTCTGCTGGTTGCCGCCGGAGAGCGAGGCCGCGGTCACCTCGATACCGGGGGTACGGACGTCGTACTCGCGCACGATCCGCTCGGTGTCGGCGCGGGCCGCCTTCAGGTCGAGGAAGGCGCCCTTGCTGTTGGGCCGCTCGGTGACATGGCCGAGGATGCGGTTCTCCCAGAGGGGCGCGTCCAGCAGCAGGCCGTGCCGGTGGCGGTCCTCGGGGATGACGGCCATGCCGTCCTCGCGCCGCTTGCGGGTGGCGAGGCGCGAGATGTCGGTGCCGTCGAGGGTGAGGACGCCGCTGTCGAGGTGGCGCATGCCCATGATGGCGTCGACCAGTTCGGACTGCCCGTTGCCCTCGACACCCGCGATGCCGAGCACCTCGCCCTTGCGGATGGTGAAGGCGATCCCGTCGAGCACGGCACGCACCGCGCCGTCCGGATCGGTGGCGGTCAGCCGCAGGTCCTCGACGGTCAGCATCGGGACATCGGTGACGGTCGACTCGCGGGTCTCCGGCGAGGGGAGCTCGCTGCCGACCATCAGCTCGGCGAGCTGCTTGGCGGTGGTGCTCGCGGGGTCCGCGGTGCCCACCGTCGTACCGCGCCGGATCACGGTGATCTCGTCGGCGACGGAGAGCACCTCACCCAGCTTGTGCGAGATGAAGATGACGGTGAGGCCCTCGGCCTTGAGCTCGCGGAGGTTGTCGAAGAGCGCGTCGACCTCCTGCGGCACGAGGACGGCGGTCGGCTCGTCGAGGATCAGCGTGCGCGCGCCGCGGTAGAGGACCTTGAGGATCTCCACCCGCTGGCGGTCGGCGACCCCGAGGTCCTCGACCATGGCGTCCGGGCGGACGCCGAGGCCGTACGCGTCGGAGATCTCCTTGATCCTGGCGCGGGCCCGGTCCCCGATGCCGTGCAGCTTCTCGGAGCCGAGGACGACGTTCTCAAGGACGGTGAGGTAGTCGGCGAGCATGAAGTGCTGGTGGACCATGCCGATGCCGCGGTCGATGGCGTCACCGGGGTTGCCGAACGAGACCTGCTCGCCGTCCACCGAGATGGTGCCCTCGTCCGGCTTCTGCATGCCGTAAAGGATCTTCATCAAGGTGGACTTGCCGGCACCGTTCTCGCCGACGAGGGCGTGCACGGTGCCGCGGTTCACGGTGATGTCGATGTCGTGGTTGGCCACGACCCCGGGGAATCGTTTGGTGATGCCGCGGAGCTCTACGGCATGAGGACTGCTGGACGCTTTGATGACGCACTCTCCTTGACAGGAGCGGAGGGCGGGAGGGGCGAGAGTGGCGGACGGGGCGGAGGAAGCGGCGTCGCCATGATCGATGGTGGGCGGGCCTGGCGAAAATACCGTGCCCGCGGAACGCTACGCGCGTAGCGCTACCGATTCGTTGGCCACCCGGTGATCGGGCGGCTGACGCGTACCCGCCCGGCGGAGCCACGCGCACCCGTCGGGCGGGCTGCGCTCACCCGGGGGCGGAGCCACGGACACCGCCCGGCGGGACACATGCACCCGGCGGGCGGAACCACGCGTACATGAATCGGGGCCCGGAGCCGCGGCCGAAGCCGCGCTTCCGGACCCCGATGTCAAAGGACCGGTCAGGTTGTGGTCTTGACCTTGATGGTGCCGTCGACGATCTTCTTCTTCGCCTCGTCCAGCTTGCCCTGGATGTCCTTGAGGTGGTCACCCGTGGTGGTCAGGCTGACGCCGTCCTCGGCCAGCGAGTACGTCTGCGTACCGGTCAGCGGCTTGTCGTCCTTGACCGACTTGATCAGGTCGAAGACACCGGCGTCGACGTTCTTCACGACGGAGGTCATGATCGTGTCGGCGTACTTCGACAGGGCCGGGTCCTTGGCCTGGTCGGAGTCGACGCCGATGGACCAGGCGCCCTTCTTGCCGGCCACGGCCTCGATCGAACCGGCACCGGAGCCGCCCGCGGCGGCGAAGATCACGTCGGCGCCCTTGTCGAGCATGCCCTTGGCGGCTTCCTTGCCCTTGTCGGGGCTGCCGAAGCCGGACAGGTCCGAACCGGTGGACAGGTACTGGATCTGCACCTTGGCCTTCGGGTTCGTCTCCAGGACGCCCTGCTGGAAACCGGCGGCGAACTTCTTGATCAGCGGGAGGTCGACGCCGCCGATGAATCCGACCTGGCCGTCCTTGGACTTCAGCGCCGCCGCGACACCGGCGAGGTAGGAGCCCTGCTCCTCGGTGAAGACGATGGAGGCCACGTTCTTGACGTCGGAGACCGAGTCGATCAGGCCGAACGTGGTGTCCGGGTGCTCCTTGGCCACCTTGTCGATCGCCGCCTGGTAGGCGAAGCCGACACCGATGACCGGGTTGTAGCCGCCCTCGGCCAGCGAGGCGAGACGCTGCTCACGGTCGGCCGGGGTCTCCCCGGTCTTGGCGGTGAGCTCCTTGGTCTCGGCGCCGAACTCGGCCTTGGCCTTGTCCAGGCCACGAGCCGCGGAGTCATTGAAGGAGTTGTCGCCACGGCCGCCGACGTCATAGGCCATTCCGACCTTGAGCTTGCCTTCGGAGTCGGTGGACTCCGTGGACGACTCGCCGCACGCGGTGGCGGTGAGCGCGAGTGCCGCGGCGAGGACACACGAGGCGGTGATCTTGGATACCCGGCGCACGAGGAGGGTCCCTTCAGACTGGCCGAAAGCGCCTCTTTCGGCGCTGGTTTCGCGGCGATCGTAACGCGCGTAGATATCTGTTAAGCCCCAGTTCACGAGTCGTTACCAGATCGAAGTGCGAGGCCGCTCCCGACAGGCGGTTGCTTCCGGGGCACCACAGGAGGACCGCGACGACCCGCCGCCCGTGCAGCCTACTTCGAGCCGCCCCACGACGTGCACCCCGGCCGCCTGCCCGGCCCGCGGCGCCGGGCCCGGCCCGAGGGGGAGGGGCGGCAGGTCCACGGGGCGGGCCCGGTCCGCGGGGGAGGGCGGGACCGGTCCGAGCGGGAGGGGGCGGCCGGTCCGCGGGAAGCGGCCGGGCGGGCCCACACGGGAAGCGGCCGGGCGGGCCCACGGCGAGGGGCGGGCAGGCCCACGGGGGCCACTGACCTGCGGGGAACCGCACCGATCCTTCCGCGATGCCTCACGATGGCTCGTGCTGCCTCGTGCTGCCTCGTGATGCCCCCCGCGATGCCCCGTACGTCAGGTGCTCAGCAGCGCGGCCGCCGTGAACAGCTCCACGCCCACGGTGATCGCCTCCTCGTCCACGTCGAAGTTCCCCCGGTGCAGGTCGAGCCCGCGGGTGTCCCCGGGGGTACGCACCCCGAGGCGCGCCATGGCGCCCGGTACGTGCTCCAGGTACCAGGAGAAGTCCTCGCCCCCGAGACTCTGTTGGGTGTCCTCGATCGCGTACGAACCGCGCCGCTCGGTCATCGCGGCGTCGAGCAGGGCGACCGTCTCGACGTCGTTCACCACGGGCGGCACCCCGCGCACGTAATTGATCACGGTCTTGGCCCGGTGCATGCCCGCCACCTCGTCGATGGCGGTGTGCACGAGATCGGGCGCCTCCCGCCAGGCGTCCAGGTCCAGGCAGCGAACGGTCCCGGACAGTTCGGCGTGCTGCGGGATGACGTTGCACGCGTGCCCGGTCTCCAGCCGCCCCCAGGTGACGGCGAGCCCCGAGCGGGCGTCGGTCCGGCGGGCCAGCAGCGCGGGTACGTCGGTGGCCACCCGGGCGGCGGCGGTGACCAGGTCGGTGGTCAGGTACGGCCGGGCGGTGTGCCCGCCGGGCCCGTCCATGGACACCTCCAGCCGGTCGCAGGCGGAGGTGATGGCTCCGGCCCGCAGCCCGATGCGCCCGACGTCCACCTTCGGGTCGCAGTGCACCCCGATGATCCGCCCGACGCCCTCCAGCACCCCGGCCTCGATCGCGTCGGTGGCCCCGCCGGGCAGCACCTCCTCGGCGGGCTGGAAGATCAGCCGCACGGCCCTGGGCAGCAGCCCCTGCCGCGCCAGCCCGGCCAGCACGAGCCCGGCGCCCAGCACGGTGGTGGTGTGCACGTCGTGCCCGCAGGCGTGCGCCCGCTCGGGCACGGTGGACCGGTAGGAGACCCCCGCCTTGGTGTCCGGGATCGGCAGCGCGTCGATGTCGGCCCGCAACGCCAGCATGGGCGTCACCCCGTCCCACTCCCCCACGTCACACACCAGCCCGGTCCCGATGGAGAGCACCCGCGGCCGCAGCCCGGCCTTCTCCAGCCGGTCCTTGATGGCCGCGGTGGTACGGAACTCCTGGTTGCCGAGCTCGGGGTGCATGTGCAGATCACGGCGGAAGGCGATCAGCTCGGCGCGGAGCTCCTCGGACAGCGTGCCGGGCAGAGCGGCTTCCCCGGGCAGCTCGGCAAGGGCATCGGTGCGGGACTTCAACTGGTTCACCTGTTGAAGAGTAGGCCCCTCACACCCTCAACTGGCCACATATCAACAAAACTTCAGCCGCTCAGGCGAACATTTTTGGGAGAGGGGGCGTGTGAGGGGGGTGCGTGGTGGGTACACTCCGCCGCTTCTTCGGCAAGTCGGGCACGGGGCGGGGGCGGGGCCGGGGCGTGACGGGGGCGTGGCGCGGGGGTCCGGCGCGTGCGGGCCGAGGGCGGGGGCCGACGCGTGCGGGCCGACGCGCGGGCACCTGCGGCAGGCGCGCCGGGCGCGGAGCCGGAGCGGTGCCGGCTGCGGGGCCCGGGACGGGTGCGGGGCCCAGGTACCGGTGCGGGTTGCGGGAGGGCCCCTCGTGCCCATTTCTCCTCACCCACGCCCGGCCCCGCGCGCCCCTGCTCACCGCCACCCTCACGGCGTCCCCCAGGGCCTCGGTCATCCGGGCGGCCAGGTAGCGGACCTGCCCGGGATCGGCGTGCGCGTCGGCCAGGATCTCCTCCGCGTGCCCCATCAGCTCCTGGCCCATGCCGAGCTGTACGGCTTCGACCTGATCGGTGACACGCGAGACGGGTCCGGGCGCGTCGTTGTCCGTGATCAGAAGACACCCCTTGCCTTGTGCGTCGGACCACGGCAGCAGGCGGACATCAGGGTTCGGCATGGATCCTCATTCGTGCGAAGCGTCCTCTTCTGACGGCTCCCTCACGCCAGGCGCGGCCACCGGGCCCGCCCAGTGACGTCCCGTGCGACTCCGCGGGACGACTGGGACAGCCCGTCCTAGTCGCAAGCCTGCCCGTCGAGGTTGATCCGCTCGGCAAGCTCCGCAATGGGGGACGTACGGCGTCGTTCCCTGCCCCGCAGGTCGGCGACGAGCCGGCGGCTCGTCGAGTGGTACCGCATCCACTCCGGCGCGATGTGCTCGGCCACGAGCAGGGCCTGGGTGGCCCCATCGGCCCTGTCCAGTTCCACACATGCCTGCGCCCGGTCCACATGGAAGCGGGCGAGCCAGGTGGGCGGCAGCGACCGCAGATCGGGGACGACACGCGCGGCGCTCAGCGCCTCGGCGTGCTCCTCCATCTCCACCAGGAAGTTGACCTTGGCCACACCCACGTTCGTCGGACCGAACGGAGTCGCGTAGTCGAGACGGTCCGTACCGATACGGGTCGCGGCGGCGCCCGCCAGGCCGATCAGGTCCCGCACGGTGTCGTGCCGGCCCGCGCGGACGGCGGCGGTCGCGGCGCGCAGCAGGAGGATGCCCCAGAGAGACAGCTCGACGGGCCGTGAGCGGAAGGTGGGTTCCACACGTTCGGCCGTGGCGACGGCGATCCGCTCCGCGTCGGCCAGCCGTCCCTGCCTGGTCAGCACGCAGGTAAGCGTGGAGACGCCGACCATCTCGGAGCAGGCGGCACGCCTGGACCTCGGCGACGCGCTCCGCCTGATACGCGAAGAGGGGGTCTGACATGCAGGCCGTGACGGACTATGCGCCATACGCGCTGCCGATCGCGACCGTGCTGGTCGGTGCGTGGCTGCTGACAACGGCGGTGCGCTACGTGCGGGCCGACCGGGGCACGCGGGTCAGCATGCGGCAGGCCGTCCGGGTGCGCTGGGGCTGGGTACGGCTCGCGCGGATGGCGGGGCTGACGGTCACCGACAAGACACCGGGCCTGCTGGCGCAGATCACCGCGCAGAAGGACGGCGCTACCCCCGCGCCCCGGGTGCTGACTCCGAAGATCAAGGTCAAGCCCGACCCGTACGGGGTGATCGTGCGGGCTCGGACGCTGCCGCAGGTCAGGTTGGAGGAGTACCAGAAGGCGGCGCGGTTCCTGGCGGACGCGTGGCGGTGCACGCGGGTGTCTGTGCTGCCGGACGGCCCCGGCAGGGTGGTGTTCCGGGGCGTGCGCTCCGACCCGTTGACCACGCCGACCACCCACCGGCCTTCGGCCTGTCCTTCGCGCAGAAGACCGTCGAAGCCGCGGTGGCCGCGCTGGGCGAGGACATCCGCAACTGGCCCGATGCCAGCCCGGTCACTTTGCAGGACCCCGCCTACGTCGGCGTCGCGGTCATGGCTATGCAGGGCCGCCCCGGCTACACCCGCATCCGCACCCCCTACGTCTCCGACGCCGACGCCGCCCGCATCGCCGAAGCCACCTCGCATCTGACCGCCGACCCGGACCTGTGCCTGGACTCTCTGCTCCGCTCGGCCGACCGGACGACAACGCCCGCGCCATCACTCACCAAGTGATCCCGAACAGCCCACACCAGAAAGGCGGTTGGGGACATGGCGGAGGAACGGTTCACCCGGCGCACCGTGACCGTGGTCATGGCGGTCATCGCGGCCCTGGCCTTCGTCTTCTCCTTCGGCAACGTCTGGGCGCTCGCCCTGCGCCTCGGCGTCCCCCACCCGATCGCGCCACTGATCGCCCCGATGGTGGACCTGTCGGTCGTCGGGCTCCTGGTCGCCCTGCGGTTCCTGGCCCTGCGCGGCGTCCCAATGGCGAGTTGCGGGCCGGTACCTGGCTGCTGCACCTGTGCGGGCTGCTCACCCTCGCGCTGAACACCGCCGAACCGCAGCTGGCCGGACGCTACGGACGGGCCTGCCTGGACACCGTCGCCCCGCTCCTGCTCCTCGGCTGGGGCCACGTCGGCCCCGCCTTCCTCGCCCAGTTCCACACCCTCACCCACCCCGCCACGCACCTGGAGGACACTCCCGCTGCTATCTCCGAACCGGTGCCCGACGAAGCACCCGCGCCAGAACCCTCGACGCCCGCCCCGACCGTCGCCACCTCTTCGGCCGAGGAACCGCAGCCCGCTACGTTTCCGGTCACAGTTCTGCCGGTCGCTGTCTCCAAGACGACCCGATCCGCCTCCGGCCCGGCCCTGCCTGCCGCCCTGCTGGACGCGGCCCGGCGCATCGCGGACACCCACCGTGCCGAGCACGGAACCCCGATCACCGCCACCCACCTGGGAACCCGCATGGGCATCGCCCTGCCCGTGGCCACCGCCGCCCTCGCTCAGCTCTGAGCCCCGGCCCTCGCGAGCCACACAACCCTCGCTCAACCCCACGCCCGCCCATGGGCCTGGTTCGTCATGCCCCGAGCAGCACCAACACGCCTCCTCGCCCTGCTGGTTGCTGCTCGGGGCCACCTACCCGACAGAAGGGACACCGCCCCGACATGGTCACTCTGGACCTGCGCCACGTGGCAAGCCCCGCCGTACGGGACCTGCTCCGCCTCGTCAACCACCCCGACTTCGACCGCGCACAGCAGCAGATCGAACGCCTCGGCGGCTGCACCGAACCCGTCCGGCTGACCGGCCACACTGCCACCGTCGGCACCATGACCGGTGAGGTACTGCGCTCCTACACCACGACGGAGGAGCCCACGGGCAGCGTGCTCACCGCGTGCGGCAACCGCCGCGCCTCCCGCTGCCCGGCCTGCTCCCGCCTCTACGCCGCTGACACCTACCACCTCATCCGCGTCGGCCTCTCCGGCGGCAAGACCGTGCCCGACACCGTCCGCACCCATCCCCGCGTCTTCGTCACCCTCACCCCGCCGTCCTTCGGCCCCGTCCACAACCGCCTCACCACTCCCGGCGGCGACATCCGGCCCTGCCGCTGCCGCAAGCTCCACGAACCCACGGACCCCCTGATCGGGACGCCGCTGAACCCGGCAACGTACGACTACGCGGGCGCGGTCCTGTTCAACGCGTACGCCGGAGCCTTGTGGGCCGCTTCACCACCTACCTGCGCCGCGAACTCGCCGCCCGACTCGGCATGACCCAGAAAGCCGCCCACACGGCAATTCGGGTCTCCTTCGCCAAGGTCGCCGAATACCAGCAGCGCGGCCTGGTCCACTTCCACGCCGTCATCCGGCTCGACGGCCTGGACGGCACCAGCCAGCCCCCGCCGCCGTATGCCACCGTCGCCGTGCTCACCGACGCCATCCGGGTCGCCGCACCCCGCGCCCACATCACGGTCGAGTCGGACGCGGTCGGGGAACGCGAAGTTGGCTGGGGCCAACAGCTCGACGTACGCGAGATCGCCGCCTTCGGCACCGACACCGAACTCACCGACCAGGCCGTGGCCGCCTACGTCGCCAAGCACGCAACCAAATCCGCCGACGCCTCCGGCACCCTCGACCACGCCCTGTACTGCCGCACCTGCCACGGGCGCGGAGCCATCCTCCTGCCCCACGGCACCCTGCTCCCCTGCACAGCCTGCGACGGCACCGGACAGGCCCAGCCGCTGCCCCGCCTCGCCGTCGCCCGACACGTCCGGCAGATAATCCGCACCTGCTGGGAGCTCGGCCGCCTGCCGGAGTTCGCCCATCTCAAGCTCTGGAAGTGGGCCCACATGCTCGGCTTCCGAGGCCACTTCTCCACCAAATCCCGCGCCTACTCCACCACCCTCGGCGCGCTGGGCGACGCCCGCCGCGCCTGGCACACCGAACAGGCCCACGCCAACCTGCCTGAGCACGACCCGACGAGCACCCTCGTCGTCGGCCACTGGGACTACCTCGGCTCGGGCTACAGCCCCGGCGCAGCCCTCCTCGCGGCCGACGTCTGGCATCGCAAGGAACTGGAACAGCAGTTCATGGCCGAAGGGAGCTGTTGATGGCCTCGCTCCCGCCCACCGTTCTCCACGCAGAGGCGGCACCGGCGCTAGATCTGCTGACGGTGCCCCAGGTGATGGCCCGCCTCCAACTCGGCCGCTCCGCCGTCTACGGCCTGCTCCGCACCCGCCTCGAACAGGAAGCTGCCTGATGACCACGCCGCGCCCCGCCGCCTCCCGCCGCACCCGTTCCCGCGCCAACGGAGACGGCACCATCTACCAGCGCACGGACGGCCGCTGGGAAGCCTCCGGATACGTCCTCGCCCCCGGTAACACTCGCAAGCGCGTCCGCGTCTACGGCACAAGCCGGAAGGAAGCCCTGGGCAAGCTCACCAAGAAGATCGCCGCGAGCAACCTCGGGCTGCCCGTCGCAGTATCCGACTGCACCGTGAGCGACTACCTGACGTACTGGCTGAACAGCATCGCCGTTCACCAGGTCCGGGAGAACACCCACACCCGCTACGCCACCTGCATCCGTCTCCACCTCATCCCCGGCCTCGGCGCGAAGAAGCTCGCCCGGCTCACCGCCCGCGACGTCCGCTCCTTCCTCGACCACCTCCGCGTCACCTGCCAGTGCTGCATACATGGACGGGACACCGCCCGGCACTCCTGCTGCGCCATCGGCCAATGCTGCGACAAGCGGCTCTCGCCACTGACCGTGACCTACGTCCACCCGGTCCTCAAGTCCGCACTTGAGCACGCCGTCCGCGAAGACGACCTGCCCCGCAACGTCGCCCGAAACGTCAAGACCACCGCACCTGGCCCAGGCGCTTCCGGCCCCTCACTGCGACAGAAGCCCGCCGGTTCCTCGACGCAGCCCGAGGCGACCGGCTCCACGCGCTGTACGAACTCGCCCTCCACACCGGACTCCGCAAGGGCGAACTCCTCGGGCTGTGCTGGGAATACCTCGACCTCGATGCGGGCACGGCCGCGATCCGCCGAACTTTGCAGCGCACCAGCACAGGCGGGCTCACCACGCTGCCCACCAAGACCCGGGCCTCCGAACGCCGCATCGCCCTCCCCACTCGCTGCGTCCACTCGCTGAAGCTCCACCACGAACAGCAGAAGCGCGAACGTGAGGTCGCGGGCACCACATGGCAGGCCGACGGGCACGTGTTCACGACCGCGCAGGGCCGACCGAGCGACCCGACCAACCTCACCCGCGCCTTCATCACGCTCCTCCGCAAGGCCGGCCTCCGCCGCATCCGTTTCCACGACCTCCGCCACTCGACGGCCACCCTCCTCCTGGAACAGGGCGTCGAACTCGTCGTCATCAAGGAGCTCCTCGGCCACGCCCACATTGGCGTCACCGCCACCGTCTACGCCCACGTCCGGCTCCGCCTTCAGCGAGACGCCATCGACACCCTCGGCACCGCGCTCGGCAGCCCAGGAACCACCGCAACAGCCAGCGGCGACGGCGACCCGCCAGCACTGGCCGACCTCGTCCGCTGACGTTGCCGTCAACTACTGCCGTCACCCCACGCAGAAGCCCCGCCGGGACACACCCGACGGGGCTTCCAGTTTGCTGCAGCTACACATAGCTACAACACTCACGCACTAGTCTCCCAGAAACCACAGATAGAGATGTGATCCATTCTCCACCTGCAGACAGAGCCTTTCGATCTCCGCTGCTGAATCCTGCCCAATAATCTCGCGGACAGACTGGTGAGCGATTTCCCGTCGAAGCCTCTCGACCTGTCGCGAATTGAACATGGTATCCGCGTAAGGCAGCAGGCTGCTCAAGAACGGAAATCTGTCTTCATCAATGCACTGGACGGTTTCCATCCAATCCAGTCTGCAAGATCCGCGTAGCACAATTTCGCCGCTCTCCGTGCGCACCTGGGCATTGATCATCAGCCACCACCTCGTCAGTTCGGGTGAACGCTCTCGACCGCACCGTTCCGCACCCATACCGCAACCGAGAACAGATCGTTCCCGTCCGCGTCGTAGCCGATCGGGTGACGGCTTCTAATGTCGAGAATGTGGCGGCGGGCGGAACCGGTGCCGAGGTTCATATTATCCATCGGCTTTCTCATCGCCAGCTTGGACCAGTTGCGGATATGGTCTGGCGTAACCCAGTCCTCGAATTTTGACTTCTCCGCCCATTTCCAGGAGTCCGCGTGATTCGCGTCATGCCTCGGGAGGATATGTTCATCCATCACCTTATCCGAGACAGCCCCAGTCCCGCAGTTGTGAACGAGGACCGGCGTGGCCCCGGCCAGCACATAGTACGTGTGGATTCCCTCAACAGTGAGGTCGTGCGTCTGCTGCCGCTTCGTATAGTGCCGCGCCGAAATGACCTCGACATCGCGACCGTCAGACGTGAGCAGCTTCGTCCCCGGCTGCACTTCCCCCGCGTCGAGCCACTTCTTCTGGTTCACCGACCAGAAGGGATGGGTGTCCGTGGCGACGATGCTGGCCTCGCCGGTCTCCGTGGTGACGCTGAGCTCGGTGAAGTCCTTGTCATCCTTGGTCAGGATGGTCTCGATGACTTCCTTGGACCGTTTCTCACCGGTATCCGGGTCCGTGGCGAGTACGACGTCCCCCTTCTCGACGTCCTCGATCTTCTTACTTGTGCCATCTGCCAGCAGAACTCGGGTGCCCGGCAGGAAGCTGTGGCACTTCTTGGCCGCAGTCGAGGCGGCGTCAATGGCCTTCTTGGCACCCTTGATCGCCTTCAGGGGCTTCAGCAGCGGAAGGTCCGTGGCCGACCAGCCGCACTGGCTCAGGTCACCGCCGCCGCAGTCCTGCCATGCCTGCACATCCGGCAGCAGGACGGATACCGCGATCGGTGCGACCCACTTCGTGCAGAAGTTCTTCGGGGCGACCTTCGGGTGCGGGATCACATAGCCGCTGACGGGCTTCCCCTTCGCCCTCACGCGCGAGGACCAGGAGTAGGAGACGGTGGTGACGCCGCTTACCTTGCTACCGAGGTGCCCGGGCCAGTACTGCTGGTGTCGGTAGCTCCAGCCTCCTTGGCTGTCGCGGAACCATCCGCTGCCGGCCTTCCCGTTGTTCGAACCATCAGTCGTACTGCGGACATCGTTGTAGTCGTTGCCACCGACCGGGCCGTCGGGCCGCAGTCCGCTGGGATCGCTGAAGGAGACGGGGTTGTTGTTCGCGTAGGTGTAGCCGTGTGCCTGCTGGGGATCAGCGAGGTCCAGGATCGGATCAACGCTGATGAAGCGGCCGTTGACCGGGTCGTATTCGCGGGCGCCGAGGTGGGTGAGTTCGGTGTCGGGGTCCTTCGTTCCGCCGACGAATCCCTTGTCCCCGGCCCATGTTGTGGGCTGGGAACCACGGGGCGCGCCGAAGATGGTGCTCTGACGACGGGTGACGGTCTGGGCCGCGTCCGCGGAGACCTGAGTGGTGCTGGTGCCGTGGTGGTCGTTGATCAGGAAGCTGAGCTTCCCGCCCTTGCGCAGGGCTACGGTTTCACCCGCTGCGGGGTCTCGGTCTTGCGGTTGCCGACGGCATCTTAGGTGTACGTGGTCCAGTACGGGTCCGGGCCGCCGATGACCGCTGTGGTCGGGGGCGCTGCCGCGCAGTCATCAGTGGCGGTCCAGGCGTCGTGGGCCACCCGTAATCTGCTGACCCGGATGCTGGAGCCCCGCCGCGAGAAGTGACGCGGCGCACCGCTCGACGTCCCGCCCTCACCCCTCCGCCGTCACCGCCGTGGCCCGCCACGGGGCGAGGCGCTGTACGTCGCGGGCGGTTTCCGTGACGCCGCTCAGGAAGCCCTGGGCGCGCGGGGAGGCCGTGTCGCGGAGCCATTCCGGGGCGATGTCGCAGACCGCGACCTTGACGCCCGTGCCGGCCAGGGCCAGGGGGAGGGTGTGGACGACGGTGGAGGGGAAGCTCAGGACCGTGCGGCCGATGGGGCCCCGGCGGGCGATGAGTTCCAGGGGGAGGTCCGGGCGGACGATCTCCAGGCCGGTGGCGGCCTCCAGGGCGTGGAGCTTCTCGGCGGACTCGCGGCGGTGCGCGAAGTAGCGGGTCGCGCCGTGGGCGCGGGCCAGTGCGGCGACGGCTTCCTGGTACGGGACCGGGTCCACGACGCCGGTTTCCACCAGGGAGGTGCCGACCAGGTCCGCGCCCTTGCTGATGCGGGGCGGGCCGAAGCGGGTGCGGGTCCAGGAGAAGTCGTTGGCGGTGACCGTGATGCCGGGCGGGGCCTGGACCGGCATGGCGGTGAACACCTCGACCGTGCGGTTCGCCGTCGGGGTGAAGCGGCGGCGGGCGGTCGCGGTGACCGGGGCCAGGACCAGTTCGCGCGGCCCCTTGCTGCCCCGGCGGTGCCAGCGCACCAGGCGCTCGCCGCGGGCCAGTTGGGCGACGAACTCCATGGTGGCCGTGCCGTCGTCGACCACCGTGAGGCGCGGGGCGCGGACCAGGGTGAGCAGGAGTTGTACGTACCGGGAGAACGGGTCACCGATCACGATGTGGTCCGCCCGCCTGACCAGCCCGGTCAGGGCGCGCAGGGCCTTGAGAGGCGCGCCGGACTCGCCGCGCGCCTCCTGCCAGCGGACGGTGATGCCCTCGTCGCGGGCCAGCTCCGCCATCCTGCGCAGCTGGCCGCGCGACATCGGGTCGACCGGGGGGAGGACGACGACCGTGGTGGCGGCCGGGTCCCCTCCCCCCATGGCGTGGGCCCACTCCAGGACGTTCAGGAGCTGGACCGGGCTCTCGACGAAGGCGAGGTTCACCGGTCGGCGCTCAGACCGCGACCGGCTCGGGGGCCGCGTCGCTCTCGGCGACGACGCCCGCGACGCGGCGGAGCTTCTTCATCGGGCCGAGCTCCGACTCGTACACCTTCTTGACGCCGTCGCCGAGGGAGGCCTCGATGGTGCGGATGTCGCGGACCAGGCGGGTCAGGCCCTGCGGCTCGACGGAGGCGGCCTGGTCGGAGCCCCACATGGCGCGGTCCAGGGTGATGTGGCGCTCGACGAACGTGGCGCCGAGCGCGACGGCGGCCAGCGTGGTCTGCAGTCCGGTCTCGTGGCCGCTGTAGCCGATCGGGACGTTGGGGTACTCCTGCTGGAGGGTGTTGATGACCCGCAGGTTCAGCTCCTCCGCCTTCGCCGGGTACGTCGACGTGGCGTGGCAGAGCAGGATGTTGTCCGAGCCGAGGACCTCCACCGCGTGGCGGATCTGGCGCGGGGTCGACATGCCGGTGGAGAGGATGACGGTGCGGCCGGTGGCGCGCAGGGCGCGCAGCAGCTCGTCGTCGGTGAGGGAGGCCGAGGCCACCTTGTGCGCGGGGACGTCGAACTTCTCCAGGAACGCGACGGCCTCGGTGTCCCACGGGGAGGCGAACCAGTCGATGCCGCGCTTGGCGCAGTGCTCGGCGATGGTGCGGTACTCGTCCTCGCCGAACTCGACGCGGTGGCGGTAGTCGATGTACGTCATCCGGCCCCAGGGGGTGTCGCGCTCGATGTCCCACTGGTCGCGCGGGGTGCAGATCTCCGGGGTGCGCTTCTGGAACTTGACGGCGTCGCAGCCGGCTTCGGCGGCCACGTCGATCAGCGCGAGGGCGTTGTCGAGGTCGCCGTTGTGGTTGATGCCGATCTCGCCGGTGATGTAGACGGGGCGGCCGGGGCCGGCGGTGCGGGTGCCGAAGGTGCGCAGGCGGGAGGTGTTCATGGTGGTGCGTTCCTTACTTGGTGGGGACGGTGGGGACCGTGGGAACGGCCGGGACCGTGGTGGTGAGGGTGGGAGCCGTGGTGGTGAGGGTGGGGCCCAGCAGCCAGGCCGCGATCTCGCGGATGGCGCCGAACCCGCCGGGGGTGGTCGTGACGGCGCGCGCCGCGGCGCGTACCGAGTCATGGGCGCTGGCGACCGCGACGGGCCAGCCCGCGAGGTCGAAGCAGGGCAGGTCGTTGACGTCGTTGCCGACGTAGAGGACGCGTTCGGGGGCGATGGACTGTTCGTCGCACCACTGCTTGAGCGCCTCGTCCTTGCGGTCGATGCCGTGCAGGACGGGGACCTTGAGCTTGCGGGCGCGGGCGGCGACGACCGGGTTGCGCTCCGTGGAGAGGATCAGCAGCGGGAGGCCCGCCCGGCGCATCGCGGCGATGCCCAGGCCGTCGCCCCGGTGTACGGAGACGGTCTCGCGGCCCTCGGAGTCGATCATGACCCGGTCGTCGGTCTGGGTGCCGTCGAAGTCCAGGACGACGGCGTCGATGTCCGCGCGGGTGGGCAGCGGGGCCGGGTCCAGGAGCGGGGCGAGCGCGCGGGCGCGGTCGAGGTCGTGCGGGTCGTCGATCTCCAGCACCCGTGCCGGGTCCGTGCGGACCAGCGCGGTGTGGCCGAAGAAGCGGTGGCGGTGGGCACGGAAGCCCGCCACGTCCATGGCGTAGGCGGCGCCGGTCTCCAGCAGGTCCTGGGGGCGGGCCTGGCGCATGGGGCGGACGGCCTTGTCGTGGTTGACGCCGTAGCTGCCCTCCTCCACCGCGGCGCCGTCGCGCCACACGAAGCCGTGGAACGGGGCGACGGTGACCGCCGTGTCGGCGCCCTCGCGGGCGACGGCGACGGCGACGCCGTCGATGTCCTCGCGGGTGACGAACGGGCTGGTGCACTGGACCAGCAGCACCACGTCCACGCTCCGGCCGTGCATGGCCTCGTACGCGTCGAGGGCGTGCAGGACGGCCGCCTCGCTGGTGGCGGTGTCCCCGGCGATGGCTTCGGGGCGCTGGACGCAGTGCAGCCGGTGGGCGGCGCCGTACGTCTCGGCCGCCGTCCGGGCCGCCTCGGCGATGGCCGCGTCGTCGGTCGTGACGACGACGTCGCTGACCTCCGGGGCGCCGAGGCAGGCGCGGACCGCGCGGGCGACCAGCGGTACGCCGCCGACCTGGGCGAGGTTCTTGGCGGGAACCCCCTTGGACCCGCCGCGGGCGGGGATCACCGCGAGCACGGTGGGCTTCGAGGGGTTCCGGGCCGGTGTCCGCGCGGGGTCCTGGGTCGTCGGGGAGGTCTGTGGCGGCGTCATGGATGCTCCTGAGGTGGTGGTCACAGCTCGCCCATCCGGCGGATCACGGGGGCCACCCGCTGGACGCCCTGGCGGTAGGCGCCGCGTGCCGCGTTGCGTACGGTCTCGCGCACCGCGCCCCGTACCCGGCCGGTCCCCTGGGGGGCCGCCGCGCCGGGCAGCGGGTGACCGTCGGGGGCCAGGTGGTGGCGGGCGAGGATGCCGGGCAGATAGCCGGGGGCGGTGGCGGGCGTGTAGTAGGGGGACAGGGCCGGGAGCCGGTCGCCGCGTTCCAGCAGCGCGCCGACCGTGGCGCGGGCCCGGTCGTAGGCGCCCTCGTACGAGCCGTCGGCGGCGACTCCCTGGCCGGCCAGCCACTCCTCGTCGGGCCGCGGACGGAAGCCGCCGTCGAGCCGGTCCCAGGAGGTGAGCAGCCCGGAGCCGACGAAGTGGTGGTTGCCGAGGGTCTCGCGGACGCCGAGGTCGGTGAGGACGGCGGTCGGGATGCGCCGGTGCAGGGACTCCAGCGCGGCCGTCGAGGAGACCGTGACCAGCAGGTCGGTGCGGTCCAGGACCTCGCCCATGTGCCCGTACACCAGGCGGAAGTTGGGCGGCAGCCCGCCGGGCAGCCTCTCCGCGAGGCGCTGGTAGGGCAGCTCCTCGATGTGCGTGGTGTGCTCGCCCGGCTTGGAGCGCAGCTTCAGCAGCACCTCGCGGCGCGGGTGCAGCCGGGCGTGCTCGACGAGCCTGCGCAGCAGGTACGTGCGGTCGGCGCGGGAGGCCGGTACGGAGGGCTGGGCGGCGAACACGACGGTGTCGCGGCCCTCCTGGGGCCGGTGCGGCTCGCCGCCGAGGAAGGGCAGCGCCGCCTCCGTGACGGCCGAGGCGTCGGCGCCCACTCCCTCGTACACCGCGCGGAACCGCTCCGCGTCGTGGCGGGAGTTGGCGAGGACGACATCGGCGCCGTGCCGCAGCAGGAGCCCGTCGGCCAGCTTCTCGTAGACGACGCCCACATAGCCGGTGACGATCACGGGTCTGCGGGGCAGCGCGAGGGCGGCGAGGCCGTGCAGCATGGCCTGGACCCCGCCGCCGACGAGGGAGAGCACGACGAGGTCGTACGCCTCCTCGCGCACCGTGTGCAGGAACTCGACGGCGGTCACCTCGCGCACCCGGCCGGCGTCGATGCCGACCTCGCCGACCTCGGCGAGCTGCCGGGGGGTGGGGGTGGCCCGGCCGCGCAGCAGCAGTCCGCTCATCTGTACGGGGCGTGCGGCGGCGCCGGCCGCGGCGGTCAGACGGCGCGCGGTGAGCGCGCCCCATTTCCACCGGGTGTCGGAGTCTGCGAGGACGGCCACCCGCAGCGCCGCGGTGTCCGCGGCGGCGGTTTCGGCCGGATCGGCCGTATTGCTGGTACGTGGGGGCACGACGTAGAAGTTAGGAAAGCAGGTGAAGGGGCGGCCCAACGGAGCGGCAACAAATGGTTAACAGCCCGCCGACGCTTGGCGAATCGGCCCGGGATTCGCCCTGGTTCATCATTCCGACATTCGCCGTTCACCGATCATCCCCCCTGGGGACAAGGCAAATGCCGGGCACCGCCCTAGCGTGATGCGGGTGGTTAAGCTCTCCGTCATCGTGCCGTTCTACAACGTGCAGACATACGCGCCCGACACGCTCAGAAGCCTACGGGCCAATGCCCGTGAGGACTTCGAGTTCATCCTTGTCGACGACTGTTCGACCGACGGGACGGCGGACATCCTGCGCCGGGCCCAGGACGACATCCCGGGGGTGGTCCTGCTCAGACACGAGCGGAACGGAGGGCTGGCCACCGCCCGCAATACGGGCCTGGACGCGGCGCGCGGCCAGTACCTCGCCTTCCTGGACGGCGACGACTGGCTGGCGCCCGGCCACTACGCCGAACTCCTGGCCCGTACCGAGGCGTTGGGCTGTGACTTCGTGCGCACCGACCATGTCCAGGTGGAGGGCACGAGCCGTACGGTGCACCGCGTCCCGCACGGCGGGCGCGAGCGGGTGATGGACCCGCGCGAGGCGATCCTGCCCGCCGACCGGTCGACGTCGGTGGACTATCCGTACGCCTGGGCGGGCCTCTACCACCGCCGGCTGCTGGACCGCGGGCTGCTGCATTTCACCGACGGGCTGCGCACGGCCGAGGATCGGCCGTGGATCTGGCGGCTGCACCGCAGCGCGGAGTCCTTCGCGGTACTCGGAATGCTGGGAATTTTCTACCGGCGCGGGGTGGCTTCCTCTCTGACACAGATCGGTGATGTGCGTCAGCTCGATTTCATTCGCTCCTTCGACCAGGTCGTGCGGGAAACCGCGGAGGACCGCGACGCGGAAGTGCTGCTGCCGAAGGCGGTACGCACGTACTGCGCGATCATTTCCCATCACATGAGCTCGATCGAGAGGTTCGAACCGCCCGTGGCCCGCACCCTGAAATCGCTCAGCGCGGCGGCGCTCAAGCGCATGCCCCAGCCGGTGCTGGACGACGCGCTCGACTCCATGGACGTCCAGCGCGCGACCCTGCTGCGCCGGCTGCGCCGGCGGCCCGTCGCCGCGAAGGAGGCCGCGGCAGCATGAATCTGTCCCCGTCGCACCGCCGCACCACCCAGATCTTCGCCGCCTCCACCCTCTACGGCGCGGCCACGCTCGCCGCCGCCCTGGACACCGGCTGTTTCGCACCGGCCGACCGCCGCATCCTGCTCGTCTGCAACAACGCCGCGATCCCGGAGACCACCCCGTCCCTCGACGCGATGCCGGGCTTCGAGCGGCTGCGCGGCCGATTCGACGACGTGGTGTCCTGGAACGGGACCATCGCCCCCTTCCACCCGAGCGGCTGGGCGCCGCGCCCCGACGACGTACCCCTGTGGGAGCGGTATCTGCGGCTCGCCTGGGGCCTCGGCGAGGACGAGGTCGAGCTGGCCGTCGAGTCGATCCAGGTCAACCCGGCCATGGCGATCGCCCAGATCTTCTCCGGCGCGCCGGTCGATGTGTACGCCGACGGGCTGATGAGCTACGGGCCGACCCGCAACAAGATCGACCCGCTGGTCGGGACGCGGGTGGGGCGGCTGCTGCATCTGGATCTGGTGCCGGGTCTGGAGCCGCTGCTGCTCACCGAGTTCGGCGTGGTGCCGCAGATCGTGCGGACCGAGGCCTTCCGCGCGGTGCTGGCCGAACTGGCCGGTGTGCCGGCCGGCCTGCCGGCGGTGGAGGCGCCCGCGCTGCTGCTGGGCCAGTACCTCTCCGCTCTGGGGCTCATCTCCGCCGCCGAGGAGGAGAACCTGCACCTGCGGATGATGCGGGGCGCGGTGGCGCTCGGCCACACCCGTCTGGTGTTCAAGCCGCATCCGACTGCTCCGGCCCAGTGGTCGAGGGCGATGGAGGCGGAGGCGGAGCGCCTGGGTGCCGAACTGACCGTGCTGGACGCCGGGATCCTGACCGCGCCGGTCCTCGCGGAGGTCCTCTACGAGCGGATGCGGCCCGCGCTGGTCGTCGGCTGTTTCTCCACGGCGCTGCTCACCGCGTCCGCGTTCTACGGGCTGCCGGTCGCCCGGGTCGGCACGGAGCTGCTGCTGGACCGGCTCGCCCCGTACGAGAACAGCAACCGGATGCCGGTCACCCTGGTGGACGCGTTGCTGCCGGAACTGGGGGACCGGGCGGCGGTGCTGGCGCAGCGGCCTTCGGACGGTGCCGAGCCGGAGGTGTCCGCGCTGGTCCGGGCGGTCGGGTTCGCCATGCAGCCCCGGATATACCCGCAACTGCGGCCGGAGGCGGAGCGGTATCTCTCCGACCGGCTGACGCCGGTGACCTGGCGGTACTTCAAGCGGCGCCGGCTCACCGCGCTGGCGCTGCCGGGGGCGGTGCCGTCCCAGTTCGCGTTCCTGCCGCGCAACGCGACGGTACGCAGGGTGGCGAAGCGGGCGCGGTCGCTGCGGCGCGCGGTGCGCGGGTAGCCGTCGCGCGGCTGGCCGTCGCGCGTGTCGGCGGGGGCCGGCGTCCGGCGGGGGCCGGCGTCCGGCGGGGCGGGTCCGGTGGTCCGGTCCCGCCCCGCGGCCGTTCGTACGACGAATCCCGCCGGCCGGCCCCTGTCTCCCGCCGCGCCCTGTCTCCCACCGGCGCTGCGTAACCACCGGCCCTGCTTACCGCCGCCCCTGTCTCCCGTCGGCCCTGCCTACCGCCCCAGGATCACGCGCAGGTCCGCCGCGTTCGCCTCGGTGACCTTCCACAGCTCCTGCTGCCGGCCGTGCACATCGGCCACCGCCGCCGCGTGGTCGGCCAGCAGCCCGGCCGCCCGTTCGGTGAGACGGGCACCCAGGTGCCGGTCATGGACGGAGACGCCCCACTCGGGCCGCTCGATGTCCGCCAGGAAGTACGCCATCTTGGGGTGCGAGATCAGGCTGACGACCGGCGTCCCGCAGCCGAACGGGATCATGCCCGCGTGGCCGCGCATGCCGATGACCAGCTTCGTACGCGCGTAGGTGTCCCGGATCGCGTCGTTGTCGAAGTCGTACATCGGGATGACCGGCAGCGAGATGCCGTACTCGCGCCGCAGGTCGAACGCGATCCGCTCGTCGTCCAGCGAGTGCGCGACACACTTCACCTCGGCCAGCTTCCCCAGGGCGGTGACGGCGGTGGCCATCTCGCCGAGGAAGTGCCCGTAGTCGTGGCCGAAGCGGAGTCCCGCCCGGTCGTACGCGGCGTTGACCAGGATGGTGTCCTCGCGGGTGGCCGGGTCCTGCCAGCCGTCGACCAGCTGCCGGGTGACCGTGGTCGGGCAGGGCTGGAAGCGCACCTTGTGGTGCAGCTCGGGCGGCAGCAGGTCGCGGACCTTCCCGATCGAGCCGTGGTTGCGCAGCCCGAAGAACGCGGAGCGCTCCACGAGGGTGCGCAGGCTGGACAGGAAACGGTCGCGGCCGTGCCCGTACGCCTGGCCGTCGAAGGCGTTGAAGCCGACCGCGTACACCATGACGGGGACGTCGATCCGCTCCAGCAGCCCGTCCGGCACGTTCCACTGCCAGCCGCTGTTGCCGTTCGGCGCGGTGTCCGGGATGAAGAGCCCGCCGCCGCCGATGACCAGGCCGCGACGGTCGTTGACCCGTTCCAGGGCCGCCTCGTCGAAGAGGCGGTGGGCGTGGACGGAGTGCCAGCGTCCGGGCCCGGTGTCCTGGCCGAAGGCCAGCCGTACGCTCTCGGGCAGCAGTTTGTCCCCCGCGTTGCCCTGGTGCTCCATGTAGAAGGCGACATGGGCGAGCTGGCCGGAGGCGGGACCCTCGGCGGGCGGGACGAGGCCGGTGGTGCGCAGGTGCATCAGCCGGTTCGCCCGGTGCGTCGGGTCGACACCGAGCCCCTGTCGGGCATAGCCCGCCGCACCCTCGTCGTCGCCGTGGATCCAGGCGATCTGGGCGAGCCGGCCGAAGGCGGTCGCGGCCCGGTTCGGCGCGGCGGTGGCCAGCAGCAGCTGGGCACGGGCCTCCTCGCAGCGGGAGACGCTCATCAGGGCGTGCCCGAGCACCTCGTGCGGCCAGGCCTCGTCGACCGGGATACGGACCCGGCCCAGCAGGTCGGCGGCCTCCTGGTACTCCCCCGCGCCGATATGGGCGGCGGCGACCCTGCGGGCGCTCTCCACATCGCCGGTGCGCAGGACGTGCGGGGTGCCGTAGTGGACCAGCAGGTCGTGGTGCTTGGGCGTGTTGGCGGCCAGGTACGCGGCGTGGAAGTCGGCATCGGACAGCTCGTACGCGTGCCAGCGGGCCTCGGCCTCCCCGTACCCCGCCTCGCCGCCCTGCCAGGGCTTGTGCCGCCCCGTGAAGTGCAGGATCGCGGTGCCCTCGGGGACCGGGAGGTCGCCCGAGAGCCGCCGCTTGACGAAGTTGTAGCGGGCGTCGAGGTGGAGGAAGTCACCGTCCAGCACGGCGTTCAGGATGCCCTGGTCGTGCTTGTCCAGCTCGTACGTACCGGCCCGGCCGACCTCGTCCAGCTCGGCGCAGAACGCGTCGCTCAGATACTCGCGCTGGATGACCAGCAGCCCGCTGTTGAGCTTGTGCTGCCCGTAGAAGAACTGCGGGACGGCGGCGAGGCCGTCGCGCAGCTGGAGCAGTTCGCCCAGGTCGTCCAGGACCACCATGTCGGTGTCCAGCGTGATCACGGTGTCGTAGTCACGCACCCGGAACACATCGAGGATGAAGTAGGCCTTGCGCACCAGGTAGTTGTCCTGGTCGCCCTTGGCGTACGTGTCGTAGTGGTCGGCGTCCACGCGCCGGAAGTCGACGCGCGGGTGCAGGGCGCGGATCTTCGCGACCGAGGCGGGGCGCAGCCCGTCGTGCAGGACGAGGAAGTCCTCGCAGACCTGCGGGTTGGAAAGGGCGAGGCTGCGGAGCAGGGTCAGGAAGCCGGGCAGGTAGTTCTCGTCGACGAAGCTCGCGAAGGCGACGCGGCGCTTGCCGGTGAGCGCGTTGGCGGGGGTTCCGCCGAGCGCGTTCGCGGGGGACCCGGGGAGCGCGTTCGCGGGGGTGGGAGCCGTCATCGCAGTCGTATCCTCGTATCGGTGACGCTCTGGGCGCGTTCCATGACCCACGCCTTCTCGCTGGTGTACTCGTGCACGGCGGTGATGGGCATCTTCATCGCCCCGGGCAGCCGGTAGGCGCCGCTCTCGTAGAAGTCGAAGCCGATCAGGTCCAGTCGCGGGCTGACGTCCAGGAAGTCCAGCAGCCACAGCATGTTGAACCCGGTGGTGGGTATCGCCGGCCAGTCCTCCGTGCCGACCCGTCCGATGTCGCGCATCGGCCAGCGCAGCGTCTCGTCGCCCAGGCAGGTCTGCGCGCCGGGCACCAGCCGGTTGCGCAGCGAGTGCTTCCAGTCGCCGGAGACGCCGCCGAAGATCAGCCGGGTGTCCACCCGCTGGTCCCAGTTGAACCCGTGCTTGTGGATGCCGGCGTGGATGTCGGTGCGCCGGCCGGTGGCCACGGGGTCGATCCGGTACGAGTTGAAGCGGACGACCAAGTCGTAGGCGTCGATCTCGTCCCCGAGCGAACTCATGCCGACCCGCTGCGAGTTGGCGATCAGACAGATCGACTTGCCCGCGATGCGGTTGCGGAACTCACCGAGCGTGAGCCACTGGACGCCGCCGAAGGAGGGGTCGTCCAGCGGGCCGCGCATCCGGATCCTGCGCTGTTCGGCGTACAGGGCGGTGAGTTCGGAGAGAGCGGCGAGTTCGGAGGGAGCGGCGGGGTCGGCGGGGTCGGTCCGCCTTGCGGCGCCGGGACCGCAGGTCCCCGCGTACGTACCGCCACCGCTGCCGGGCATCCCGGCGGCCTCGCGCGCCAGGCCGAGGTACTGCGACACCGTCTCCTGCACCTCGGTGACGGGCGTGCCGTCACGGCTCTGGGCCAGCAGCGCGCCGATCAGCCGGGCCCTGGCGCCGGGCCGGTCGCCGCGCGCCCGCCGCTCCAGGCCCTCGGCCCAGGACTCGGTGACGGGCCGCTCGGCGAACTCCCGGGCCTCGGGGCAGCCTTCGGCCAGCCGGTACAGCAGTTCGGCCTGGAGCCGGGCGCCCTCCCGCAGTCCGGCGACCTTGGCGGCCACACCGAACCCGTCGTCCTCGGTGAGCGCGAGGTAGCGCTCGTACGCGGCGACGGCGGCGCTCTCCGCGCCCATCGACTCCAGGATGCGGGCCCGCAGCCGCCAGCCGCCCCGGGAGCGCCTGCGCTGGGTGAGCAGGGTGTCCGCGACGAGGAGGGCGAGCTTGGTCTCGTCCTCGTACTCGCAGTCCAGCGCCTTGTTGCCGACGGCGAGCAGCGGGTCGATCAGATGGTCGCCGAGGACGGCACCCGCGCCCGCCGGCTCCTTGCCGGGCCGCCGGAGCAGTGACAGCGCGGGTGCCGGAGCGACCGGGGCCGAGGCGGCGTGGGCGGCGAGCAGCTGACGCAGCGCCTCCGCGAGTGCCGTACGGCGCCGGTCCAGACCCGCGACCAGCTTGCCGCTGTGCGCGGCACAGGCGCGCAGGCAGGTCTCCAGATCGGTGGGGGTGACGTCGGCTGCCGCTGACGTATCGCCCTCGGGACGGGCCGGGACCTCCGCGTCACGTTGCCGTAACCGGCGGGTGCGGGCTTTCGTCATGGCGCTCCAAGCGTCTGTGCCCGTGGGGGAATGGGGGCGTGGGTTGCGTACGGCGGTCACGGACGTCCGTGCCGCCCGTCTCCGGAGGAACGGAGCGGGGCGGGAGTCCGCAGAGCGGGTTTCGGTTTCGCGTCACCGTAGGAAACCTGGACGGCCCTTGGATGAACTCGCCCTGTCGACCCGGGAAACTGCCTGCTTCCCGGGCGTTTTGGCCCCTCTCCGCGCCCTACGCTGACGCGGCGCACCGGCTGAAATGGAGTGGCCTTGACCATCACACCGCAGGACGCGGGCACGGCGGCCCGCGCCGCCACGCTCCCGCTCTCCGATCCCCTGAGCACCCCGCGCGGCACCCCGGAGACATCGTCCGGAGCCCTGCCGCGGGACCCGTCGCCCGCGCGGCCGAAGGTCCGGATGCGCGCCCTGGACGGACTGCGGCTGCTGGCCGCGCTGATGGTCGCGGGCTACCACTACGGCGGCCGGGGCGGCGACATCACCGAGGCGTGGGGCAGTTCCGCGGCGGTGCAGTTCCCGACCGCCCACAGCTGGTTCGCCTATGGCTGTCTCGGGGTGCAGATCTTCTTCGTGATCAGCGGTTTCGTGATCTGCATGAGCGGCTGGGGCCGTTCGCTGAACGCGTTCTTCGCCTCGCGGGTCTCCCGGCTGATGCCCGCGTACTGGGTGGCGCTCGTCCTGGTGACCCTCGTCTTCGCGCTGCCCTGGGTGGCGTACGAGGCGGTGTCGCCCAGTGACGCGCTGGTCAACATGACGCTGCTCCAGCAGCCGTTGGGCGTGGACCGGGTGCTGGGGGTGTGCTGGACGCTCTGGGCGGAGGTGCGGTTCTACGCCCTGTTCGCGCTGTGCGTCGTGCTGCCCGGGGCGAACCGGCGGCGGGTGGTGCTGTTCTGCGCCGTGTGGACGCTGGCGGCGGCACTGGCGAAGGCCTCGGGCGAGCCGTTCCTCGATGTGCTGCTGATGCCGGAGTACGCCCCGTACTTCATCGGCGGTATCGGGCTCTATCTCGTGCACCGGGACCGCCGGGACGCGCCGGCCTGGGGCATCGTCGGGGTGAGCTGGCTGCTGGGCCAGCACTACGCGGTGGCGGACCTGTGGCACCCGGCCGGCCCGGACGCCTTCTCCTACCGTTCGTCCACGGTGATCGTCCTGGTCGTGACGGCGGGCTTCGTCGCGGTCGCGGCCATCGCTCTGGGGGCCCCGAACCGGATCGACTGGCAGTGGCTGACGGTCGCCGGGGCGCTGACGTACCCCTTCTACCTGGTGCACGAGCACCTCGGCTGGGTGGTCGTGGGAGCCCTGCACCGGGGCCTGGGCGTACCGGCCTGGGGGACGTTCGCGCTGACGGTGGCGGCGATGCTGGCGCTGGCCTGGCTGCTGCACCGGTTCGTGGAGCGGCGGTTCACCCCGCTGCTGCGGGGCGCCCTCTCCCGGACACCCCTTGACCTCAAGAATGGTTGAGGTCCTACGTTCGGGCCATGGACTACTCACACGATGACGCGGGTCTTGCCCGCCAGCCGATCGGTTACTGGGCCTGGGCCGCGCACAAGGCGGCCGTGACACACATCCGGGCCGCGCTCGCGGAGCACGGTCTGACCCAGCCCCCGTGGTGGGTCCTCAACCAGCTCGGCGAAGCGGACGGGGAGGGCCGGGTCCGCGAGGAGCTGGTGACGATGCTGAAGGGCTACCTGGACGTCGGGGACAGCCTGGAGCCCGAGGTCGACGCCCTGATCGCGCAGGGTCTGGTCACCCAGGCACCGGACACCCGGCTGCGGCTGACCGCCGAGGGGCACGCACTGCGCGAACGGGCGCTGGCCGGCGTGACGCGGGCCGGCGCGGACATCCACGACGGCATCCCGCCCGAGGAGTTCGTGGCCGCGCTCAAGGTCCTCCAGCGGATGATCCACAACGTCGGCGGGCAGGCCTGGCACCACTGAAACCGGCGGACGGCCGGTATCCGGCCGGTCCCGTCGGCCGGATACCGCCGGACTGCCGGATACCGCCGGACTGCCGGGACCCGCCGGTCAGACGCTGCTGATCGAGAGCTTCGCCGCGAATCCGAGGAACAGCACGCCCGCCGCCGAAGTGGCCCCCGCCGAGAGCCGCTTGCGGCGGCGGAACGCGGAGGCCAGGCGGGTGCCCCCGAATATGAGCATCGAGAGGTACAGGAAGCTGGCGAACTGGAGCAGCGTGCCCAGCAGGAGGAAGGACAGGGCCGGATAGGCGTAGCCGGGATCGACGAACTGCACGAAGAAGGAGATCACGAACAGGATCGCCTTCGGGTTGAACAGGCTGACCACCAGCGCCCGCCGGTAGGGCCGCTCCATCTCGGCCGCCGCCTGCGGCGCCCCGGCCTCGTCCGTCAGCTCGGCCACCCGCCGGTGCCGCTCGCGCCACAGCGACACCGCCGCCCTCAGCATCCCGATGGCCAGCCAGGTCAGATAACCCGCTCCCGCGTACTTGACGAGCGTGAACAGCAGCGGAGTGGTCTGGAGCAGGGAGGCGGCGCCCAGCGCGGAGAGCGTCATCAGGACCGTGTCCCCGGTCCAGACACCGGCTGCGGCCACATAGCCGGTCCGTACACCGCGCCGGGCGGCGACGGAGAGCACGTACAGCGAATTCGGCCCCGGCAGAAGGACGATCAGCACCAGGCCGGCGAGATAGGTCGGAAGATCGGTGACACCCAGCATGGACGGAGTGTCGCACGGAGGTACGACACTCCGTCCAGGCGTTTCACTGCGGGAGACAGCGGGAGACAGCAGGGGGCGCGCCGGGGGACACCGGCAACCCGCCGGCAGACGCCGGGAAGAGACCGGCAGCCGCCGGCAGACGCCGGGAAGTGACCCCCAGACGCCGGGGAGACGTCAGAAGGCGTCCGTGGGCACGTACGTCCCCCAGACCTCCCGCAGCGCGTCGCAGACCTCGCCCACCGTCGCCCGTGCCTTGAGCGCGTCCTTCATCGGGTACAGCACGTTGTCCGTTCCCCCCGCCGCCGTCTTCAGCCGTGCCAGCGCGGCGTCGACCGCCTCCTGGTCCCGTCCGGCACGCAGCGCGGCCAGCCGCCGGGCCTGCTGGGCCTCGATCTCCGGGTCCACGCGCAGCGGCTCGTACGGCTCCTCCTCGTCGAGCCGGAAGCGGTTGACGCCGACGACGACGCGCTCGCCGCTGTCGGTCTCCTGCGCGATGCGGTACGCGCTGCGCTCGATCTCGCCCTTCTGGAAACCGCGCTCGATCGCGCTGACCGCACCGCCCATGTCCTCGACCTTGCGCATCAGCCCGAGGGCGGCCTCCTCCACGTCGTCCGTCATGCTCTCGACGACGTACGACCCGGCGAACGGGTCGACGGTGGCCGTGACGTCCGTCTCGTACGCGAGGACCTGCTGGGTGCGCAGCGCGAGGCGGGCGGACTTGTCGGTGGGCAGGGCGATGGCCTCGTCGAAGGAGTTGGTGTGCAGCGACTGGGTGCCGCCGAGGACCGCGCCCAGGCCCTGCACGGCGACGCGGACGAGGTTGACCTCGGGCTGCTGGGCGGTGAGCTGGACGCCCGCGGTCTGGGTGTGGAAGCGCAGCATCAGCGACTTGGGGTTCTTCGCGCCGAACTCCTCCTTCATCACCCGGGCCCAGATCCGGCGGGCGGCCCGGAATTTGGCGACCTCTTCGAGGATCGTGGTGCGGGCGACGAAGAAGAAGGAGAGGCGTGGGGCGAAGTCGTCGACGTCCATGCCCGCCGCCACCGCCGTACGGACGTACTCGATGCCGTCCGCGAGGGTGAAGGCGATCTCCTGCGCGGGCGAGGCCCCGGCCTCGGCCATGTGGTAGCCGGAGATGGAGATGGTGTTCCACCTGGGGATCTCGGCCTGGCAGTACTTGAAGATGTCCGCGATCAGCCGGAGCGAGGGCGACGGCGGGAAGATGTAGGTGCCGCGGGCGATGTACTCCTTGAGCACATCGTTCTGGATGGTTCCGGTGAGCCGGTCCGCGGGGACGCCCTGCTCCTCGCCGACCAGTTGGTAGAGCAGCAGCAGGAGTGCGGCGGGGGCGTTGATGGTCATGGAGGTGGAGACCTTGTCCAGCGGAATCCCGCCGAACAGGACGCGCATGTCGTCGAGCGAGTCGATCGCCACCCCGACCTTGCCGACCTCGCCCGAGGCGATCGGGGCGTCGGAGTCGTGGCCCATCTGGGTGGGCAGGTCGAAGGCGACCGACAGGCCCATGGTGCCGTTGGCGATGAGCTGCTGATAGCGGGCGTTCGACTCGGTGGCGGTGCCGAAACCGGCGTACTGGCGCATCGTCCAGGGCCGCCCGGTGTACATCGTCGGGTAGACACCGCGGGTGAAGGGGTACGCGCCGGGCTCGCCGAGCTTCCGGTCCGCCCGCCAGCCGTCGAGCGCGTCCGGCCCGTACACCGGCTCGATGGGCAGTCCCGACTCGGACTCTCGCGTCATCTGATGTGCCTCCCCTTCAAGCTACCTATTGGTAACAAATCTCGCGACGGACTGTAGCGGCGCCCGCGCGACCGGTGGAGGGCCACCGGCTGGGACCTTGCTCACAGGACCCCGTACCGGTCTGGACGCGCCGTTCCCATCATGCGCAGGATTCGGCAACCGGGCAGGGCGGGAATCCGTCCAAGGAGACACCGGAACCACCGGGCGGGACACCGGAACACCGGGCGAGCAGGGGGACCGAGGATGACAGGCAGCGCAGACGGTGGAAGCAGGGGAAGCGGCGCGATCCGCGACGGCGGTACGGGCGGGGTGAGCGGGGTGAGCGGCGTCGGTCCGGGCGGGCGACGGCGCCGCGGGAGGCGCTCCTCCGCGACGCGGGCGGCGGTCGGTGTGCTCGCCGTCACCGCGCTGGCGGCGGGTTGCAGGGCCCAGGCCGCCCAGGGTACGGAGCCGGTGCCACCGCCGGCCCCGGCCTCCGGCGGCCCGACGGCGAGCCCCACCCCGCGCCCCTTCGCCACTCCCTCCGACGACGCCGAGCCGGGCGGCGGCCCCACCGCGACGCCCTCGGCGACCGCACCCGTGCCGCAGCCGAGCACCGCGCCGCCCACGCCGCGGCCGGCGGCCCTGATGAAGACCGGGTCACAGGGCAAGCAGGTACGGGAACTCCAGGCCCGGCTCCGCCAGATCGGCCACTTCGACCGCACCCCCACCGGCTACTACGGCAGCGTCACCGTCACGGCCGTCCAGTCCTTCCAGGGCAAGCGGGGTCTCGACCGCACCGGCAGCACCGACGCCGTCACCTGGCAGAAACTGCTCGGCATGACCCGGACGCCGACGGCCGCGGAGCTGGACCCGCCGACCGAGCGGCCGGCGACCGAGCCGGACGAGCGGTGCATGACGGGGCGGGTCCTGTGCATCAGCAAGAACAGCCGGACCCTGTCATGGATGATCGACGGCCGGGTCGTCTCCTCGATGGATGTGCGCTTCGGCTCGCAGTACACACCCACCCGCGAGGGGACGTTCGCCGTGTACTGGAAGTCCCGGCACCATGTCTCGACGCTCTACGACTCGCCGATGCCGTACGCGATGTTCTTCAGCGGCGGTCAGGCGGTGCACTACTCCTCGGACTTCGCGGCCCGCGGCTACAGCGGCGCGTCGCACGGCTGTGTGAACGTCCGGGACGAGGGGAAGATCGCCGCGCTGTACGCGCAGGTGAAGAACGGCGACAAGGTCGTCATCTACTGGTAGCGGGCGCCGCCGGCGGCCGGGGGAAAGGGGGCGCGGACGGGACCGGGGGAACATGTCCCGCCCGCGCCGATGCGCCGAGCCGTAGGTACGGGGGGAACCCCGGCTCATGGCGCCGCCGATGACCAGTCGGCTCACTCTGTACTGCGCCCCGCCGCCGAAAAACGTCACACCTTGTGGGCAGGGCCCTTCCGGGCGAAGCGAAAAGCGCAGGTCAGCGGGTGGCCGAGGCGTTCGGTGCCAGGGACTGCGGGGCCGCCGACGAGGCGGCGGCGCCTTCCTGACCACCGGCCGGCCCGGCGAACGAGCCCGTCCCCGCGCCCGGGGCCGCTCCGGCACCCGGGCCCGTACCGGCTCCCGCGGGCTGCGTGCGGAAGGAGATCGCCGGGAGCGAACCGCCGTTGCCGCCGCCCTCCCCCGGTTCGCCGTCGCCGTTCCCGCCGTCGCCGCCCTGGCCGTCCCCGTCGGCCTCGTCCAGGAGCCGCTCGCAGAACCGTTCCAGGTTCTTCTCACCCTTCGCCAGCCGGATGAGGCGGCGCCTGCTGGTCTCGTCGAGCTTGCCGTCGCGGTAGTCCCGGCAGGCCTTGACCGACTTCTCGTACCACTTGCCGGACGCGGCGTCGCCGGAGCCGTCGGGCAGGTCCTCGGCGTCGGCGTCGTCCCCCGATCCACCGGTGGGTCCGGCGCCGTCCGGCCGGTGCGTGCCGCCGCCGCTGCCCGTGGCGGTCCCGGTCCCCGTGCCGTCGTCGGTGCGTCTGCGGTCGGTGCCGTCCACCCCGGTCCGCCCGTCCCCGGGCGAGTGGGAGGCGTCGGGTGTGGCGCCGGGGTCGGCGGGAGCGGACGTGCCGACGGACGGTCCGTCGTCGTCCGGCAGCCCGGAGCCCACTTCCCCGGGCGAGGCGGCGGCCGAGACGGAGGCCGCCGGCGCCGGGGTGTCCCGGCCGCCGAACGGCCCGGTGATGATTCCGGTTCCGGCCGCGACTGCCACCCCGCCGAGCGCACAGCCCGCGAGCGAGACGACCAGGCCGAACCGCACGGGGCGGCTCCAGCGCGGGCGGCGGGGCGGTACGGGGCCCGCGCCCCCGATCCGTACGGAGTCCAGCAGTCCGGGCTGTCCGTACGCCGCGGCGGCGGGTCTCCTCGCGGCGCGGGCGTTCGTCCCGGCCCCGTGGCCCGCCTGCCGGAAGGCGGCGAGCACCCTGTCCTCACCCGGCAGTTCACCGCCGCGCGGGCGGGCGGCGGACCGGGCCTCGCCCAGCGCCCGGGTGAGCCGCAGGGCGTCGGTGCGGGCGTGATCGCCGACGGGTACGACCGGTTCGCCGCGGAGCAATTTCTCCGCCGCGTCCTTGTCAAGCCACTCGTAGTGCTCGTCGGCCATCACATGTCCTTCTGCGTCCACGGGCGTGAATGCGTCACACCGGGAGTAACACCGGCGGGTGCCGCCGAACCATGGCGTCCGGGGCGCTGCGCGGGCAGAGCGCTCAGTTCCGCTCCCCCGGCTCCGCCCTGACCTGCGCCGTCGTCCGGCCCCTGCTCCGCCGCCCGGCCGAGGGTCCCGTCCGGTTCCGGTGTCCGGTCCCCCGGCTCCTGCGACGGGTCCGCGCCGAGCAGCTCCGCCAGCCGTTTCAGGCCACGGTGCGCGGCGGTACGTACGGCACCGGGCCGCTTGCCCAGGGTCTGCGCCGCGCTCTTCGCGTCCAGGCCGACCACCACCCGCAGCACGACGGCCTCGGCCTGGTCCTGCGGCAGCTGGGCGATGAGCGACATGGTGCGGTCGGTGTCCAGCGCCTCGATGGCATCGCCCGCGGTGTCCGAGTCGCCCGGTCTGCCGGTCAGTTCGGACTCGTCGCCGCCGATGGCGGGGCGCCTGCTGCGCATCCGCAGATGGTCCAGGGAGCGGTTGCGCGCGATCCGGGCCGCCCATCCGCGGAACCGGTCGGCGTCACCGCTGAACCGGCCGAGGTCCCTGGCTATCTGCAGCCACGACTCGGACGCCACGTCCTCCGCGTCCGGCTCCCCCACCAGTGTCCGTATGTAGCCCAACAGCCGCGGCTGCACCGCGCGGTACACAGCACGGAAGGCGTCCTCGTCCCCGTCCTGTGCCGCGAGCACCGCGGCAGTCAGCTCCGCGTCGTCCCCCAGCACTCCCTCAACCCGCCCTGATGTCCTGAATCGCAGCTGGTCACCACTGCTGCGCCACTCTGCGCGACTCAGCACGCTACGTGCTCGGCGGGTGTCGCGTCCATGGCTTGTACAACCCGCAACAGTTCACTGACACAGCGCGGTGTGACAGAAAACGCGGCCGCGGCGCTGAGAGGAGTACGGGGTCGTGCTGCGACCCCGTGGAAGACGACCGGGGCCTCTCCTGTGGGGGGTGGCGGCCCCGGTCGTCGTCCCTCGGCCGGACCTCCGTCCCGGCGATTCCCGTACCGCCGCCCGGTGACGGCCCAGGTGCCGCCCGGGTGGCGGTCCCTCAGCTCTGCCCCCGGGCCTGCCGTGACATCACCGCGCGCAGTACCCGCCGGCCCTCCGTCGACAGGTCGAGCGCCCGTCGCAGTCCGGCGCCGCTGCCCGGCGTACCGGCGCTCTCCGCGAGGATCTCCAGGATCTGCGTCTGGCGGCGCAGCTCCCCGGCGACGAGCGGGCCGATGCCGTTCTCCTCGCCGGTGCGGCAGCGCCGCAGCGCCTCCCGGTCCCCGTACGCGTCGTGGCGCAGGTGGACCTCCAGGGCGGCGAGCGAGCAGGCGTCGGCCCATTCCCGCAGCGGAGCCGCGGCGAAGTCCGAGGGGGCGGCGGCGAGCAGCCCGCGCAGTGGTGCGGCCGGGCCGTCGGCGAGGCCCTCGCCGGTCGGCGCCGTGCGGGCGGCCGTGAGCCGGGTGGCCCATTCCCGCCCGTCCTCGCAGCTCGCCCAGAGCGGGCGCAGCGGTTCCGGTTCCGCGGCCCCGCCGAGCGGCGGCAGACAGCGGTCCAGGCAGGCGAGCGCGCCGGCGGCCAGCGCCCTTTCGTCGGCAACGGCGATCAGTTCCAGCAGACTCATTCGACGTCTCCCTCGGTCGTACCGCGTACTGCGCCGGGTGGCTGAAAATCGTCAGTTGCGGCGACACAGTACGGGGGACCTCAGGCCAGGTGTGCGCCACCCCTCGCCATCGACGCGGACATCGGCTCGGTGCCGGGCGGGGCCCGTTCGCCCTGCATCCGGGTCAGCTTGCGCACGAAGACGACGGCGAGCACCGCGGCCACGCTGCCCAGGACGCCGGACGCCACGACGAGGGTGGCCCGGACGCTCAGCCCGTCGCGTCGATCCGGCCGGCCAGCTGCTGGAACTGTGCCCAGGTCAGCGCGGGCTTCCCCGGGACCCAGAGCTTCTGGGCCGTCGCCTTCAGCGGCATCCGGATCCCCTGGGCCACCTGCTGCGCGGTCTGCGCCTGCGGGAGGTCGCCCCAGACCGCGAACCGGCCGCCCAGGATCTGCTTCGAGTAGCGCGAGGGAACCGGCTGGGTGCCCCGCAGGACGAGCGGGGTCCACTGCTCGTAGATCCGTTTGCCGGTCGGATAGACGAACTCGTTGGGCTGACCGAGTACGTAATAGAGGAACTCGTCGTTGAGGTTGACCACCCGGCGCCCCTCGCTCAGATACTCCTGCGGCGGCCGGGCGCCGATCTCCTTGCCCGTCCAGTACTCGACCTCGATGTCCTTCCGTGCGTGAACGGTGCCGCCGCGGAAGAAGCCGTCGTTCCACGCCTTGGCCGTACGGCCCTCGGCCTGGACCACCGCCGCGCGGTCGTTGAGCCACCCGGTGGCCAGGTCCTCGATCGTGGCCCGTTCGCCGTACTTCTCCCGGGCGGCCCGGAGCAGCTGGGGGTACGAGGCCGCGGGGTCGCGCACCGTCAGCGCGCGGTACTCGTCCGCGCCCAGGTGCCAGTAGGCGCCGGGGAACAGCTCGGTGTACTCGTCGAGCAGTTCGTCGATGAGTTCCGCCGAACCCGGCTCGGAGATGTCGAGGGACCCGGTCGACGCCGTGCCCTGCGCGTTGCGCAACTGGAGGTCCGGGTGGGCGCGCAGTACGGCACCCAGGTGGCCCGGGGAGTCGATCTCCGGGACGACCTCGATGTGCAGGCTCGTGGCGAGGCCGACGATACGGCGGACCTCGGCCCGGGTCAGATGTTCGGGCGAGACGACCTCGGGGTGGGACTCGGACTCGATCCGGAAGGCCTGGTCGTCGGAGAAGTGCAGGCCGAGCTGGTTGAGCTTGAGGTCGGCCATCTCGCGTACCCGGTCCTCGATCCACGACGCGGTGTAGTGCTTGCGCGCGATGTCGAGGTTGAGTCCGCGCTGCGGCCGGTCGGGGGTGTCCTTCACGACGCCCTCCGGCATGGTGCCGGCGGCGCGCAGCGACTGTTTCAGGGTGCGGGTCCCGTAGAAGACCCCGGCCTCGTCGGGCCCGCTGATCCTGACCCGCCGGTCCCGGGTGGTGAGGGTGTACGACTCGGGGGCGCCCCCCGCCGTGCCGAGTGCCAGCTCGACGTCCCCGGCACGGGCCGCCGCGACGCCCCGGTAGCGGATCTTCAGCTCCCCGGCGAGCAGCCGCGCCTCGTCGGCCAGCCGTTCGCCGCCCTTGGCGACGACGACCGTGCTGTCGCGTCCCGGCTGCCAGCCGGGTCCCCGGGCGGGGGTGTGCTCGCGTACGGCGGGGATGGTGCGGGGTGCGCTGGACAGCGGGTAGCTGCGGGTGGGCGTCGGCGCGGCCGAGGGCGAGGAGGGGGCGCGTGACGATGCCGCGCCGCCGGTGGGCCCGGAGCCGGAGCCGTCCGGCCAGACCGCGACGGTGAGAGCGACGGCGGCGGCGGCCGTGACGGCCGCACCGGCCACGAGGGCACCGCGTGAGGGCGACATCGGTCAGAATCCTCCGGATCGGGGGTGGGGGGCAGGCAGGCCCGTCGGGAGCGGACCGATACGGGACGGTCACAATGAGGGCATTTCTCTCAACTATGCGCTCATCGCTCATAGTGCATCGAAAGACGGCCGGGCGGGCAGCGGCCCGTCGTCCATCACACGTTCCGAAACTCTCCCGTCCGGGTGATCTTTCCGGCGTCTTCCGGACGGCCGTAGCCCGATCTCGCTAGCGTGACGACACATCCGTCGCTCCTTTCACTCCTACTCCGTGCAACCTCGTTGCTCTCAGCTCCCTCTATCCAGGGGCACAGAAGTCATTGATTCGAGGAGTCCACGCTGTCCAGGTCCAGCGAGTCCCACGCCGGCCTGCCGAAGCGATCACCGCAGCCGGCGGGGCTGACGGCCGTACCCGTCCAGTGCCGCGGACGCGCCGGGGCACCCGTACCCGCACCGGCCGCGCCGGGTGGCCGGCCGGCCGGTCTCGCCCGGCTCAACGCCGCGCCGCGCGCCGCCGCCGAAGCGGCCCTGCTGGAGTGCTGTGCCAGCGTCCGCTGGGCCCGGCGGATGGCCGCCCACCGCCCGTTCCCGGATCTCGGCGCGCTGCTCGCCGCCTCCGACGAGGCGGGGTACGACCTGGCCCCCGCGGACATCGCCGAGGCGCTCGCCGGGGAGAGCGCACCCCGACTGCGCCATGACGCGCCGTACGCCGCCCACCTCGCGCTCCGGGCCGCGCACGCCGAGTACGAGAGCCGCTTCGGCCATGTGTTCGTGATCTGCCTGGACGCGACCCGGCCCTCGCAGCAGGTGGACCAGGTGCTGGCCGGCCTCCGGACCCGGCTGGCCCACGACCGGGACGAGGAGCGGGCCGTCACGGCGGAGGAGATGCGACGACTCGCCCGGGTCCGCATCGTCGAACTGGTGACGGCCGCCGGCCCGGACGGCGGCCCGCTCCAGGATCCGCGCTGAGGGGCCGACCCGCAGGGGTCCGTTCCGGCGGCTCTCCCGTCGGCCGCTTCCGGGCCCGTACCGGTGCCGGAGCCCCGCTCGGGCCGGTGCCCGGCGGCCCGATACGGGATAAGGGACCTTTCGCCCGCTCTAGCCCGTCCGTGCCTGTTTGATTGCCACTTTGATCACACCAGAGGCCCCGGCGCGAGCGAACCGACAAAGCGTCGCTACGATGGCCGGGGCCGGTGGACCGTACCCGGCCGGGTCAGACCGACAGTCAAGCCGGCCGACCCCAATCCCCGCTCCCGGAGGGTTCTTCCGTGCCGGCTGGAACGCTGTACCGCGGCCGGGAAGGCATGTGGTCCTGGGTGGCTCATCGAGTCACCGGTGTCCTCATTTTCTTCTTCCTGTTCGTACACGTCCTGGACACCGCTCTCGTCCGCGTCTCCCCCGAGGCCTACGACGAGGTCGTGGCCACGTACAAGACATGGCCTGTCGCGCTGCTCGAATACGGCCTCGTGGCCGCCATTCTCTTTCATGCGCTGAACGGTCTCCGTATCGTCGCCGTGGACTTCTGGGCCAAGGGCCCGCGCTTCCAGAAGCAGATGCTCTGGACCGTTCTGGGCATCTGGATCGTGCTGATGGTCGGGGCCCTGTACCCCGTCCTCGGCCACGCCGTACGCGACATCTTCGGGAGCTGAGGCCCATGTCCACCGAGACCTCTTCCGCGATCGGGGACGTCGAAGGCGTGAGCCTCTACGACGTCGACCACCCGGCCCCCGTGATCGAGCCCCCGCGCAAGCGGACGGGCAAGACGCCCAAGGGCTCGCGCACCAATTTCGAGATGTACGCCTGGCTCTTCATGCGCCTGTCGGGCATCGTCCTGGTCGTCCTGGTCATCGGCCACCTGCTGATCCAGCTGGTGCTCGACGGCGGTGTCTCCAAGATCGGATTCGCCTTCGTGGCGGGCCGCTGGGCCTCGCCGTTCTGGCAGGTCTGGGACCTCACGATGCTGTGGCTCGCCATGCTCCACGGCGCCAACGGCCTCCGTACGGTCATCAACGACTACGCCGAACGGGACAACACCCGCTTCTGGCTGAAGATGCTGCTGTACACCGCCACGGTGTTCACCGTCCTGCTGGGCACGCTGGTGATCTTCACCTTCGACCCGAACATCCGCTAGGCGCCGGGACAGAGGGACCAGAGGAAAACCATGCAGATCCACAAGTACGACACCGTCATCGTCGGCGCCGGCGGCGCCGGCATGCGCGCGGCCATCGAGTCGACCAAGCGCAGCCGTACCGCCGTGCTGACGAAGCTCTACCCGACCCGCTCCCACACGGGCGCGGCGCAGGGCGGCATGGCCGCCGCGCTCGCCAACGTGGAGGAGGACAACTGGGAGTGGCACACCTTCGACACGATCAAGGGCGGCGACTACCTGGTCGACCAGGACGCCGCCGAGATCCTGGCGAAGGAGGCCATCGACTCGGTCCTCGACCTGGAGAAGATGGGCCTGCCGTTCAACCGCACGCCCGAGGGCCGGATCGACCAGCGCCGCTTCGGCGGTCACAGCCGCAACCACGGCGAGGCCCCCGTCCGCCGGTCCTGCTACGCCTCGGACCGCACCGGCCACATGATCCTCCAGACGCTGTACCAGAACTGCGTCAAGGAGGGTGTGGAGTTCTTCAACGAGTTCTACGTCCTGGACCTGCTGCTCCAGGACGTGGACGGGGTCAAGAAGTCCGCGGGTGTCGTCGCCTACGAGCTGGCCACCGGCGAGATCCACGTCTTCCAGGCGAAGTCCGTCATCTTCGCCTCCGGCGGCACCGGCAAGTTCTTCAAGGTGACGTCGAACGCCCACACCCTCACCGGTGACGGCCAGGCCGCCGCGTACCGCCGCGGTCTGCCGCTGGAGGACATGGAGTTCTTCCAGTTCCACCCGACGGGCATCTGGCGCATGGGCATCCTGCTGACGGAGGGCGCCCGCGGTGAGGGCGGCATCCTCCGCAACAAGGACGGCGAGCGCTTCATGGAGAAGTACGCGCCCGTCATGAAGGACCTCGCGTCCCGTGACGTCGTGTCCCGCTCCATCTACACGGAGATCCGCGAAGGCCGCGGCTGCGGTCCGGCGGGCGACCACGTCTACCTGGACCTCACCCACCTGCCGCCGGAGCAGCTGGACGCGAAGCTCCCGGACATCACCGAGTTCGCGCGTACGTACCTGGGCATCGAGCCCTACACGGACCCGATCCCGATCCAGCCGACCGCGCACTACGCCATGGGCGGCATCCCGACCAACGTCGAGGGCGAGGTGCTGGCCGACAACACCACCGTCGTCCCGGGCCTGTACGCCGCCGGCGAGGTCGCCTGTGTCTCCGTGCACGGCGCCAACCGCCTGGGCACCAACTCGCTGCTCGACATCAACGTCTTCGGACGCCGGTCGGGCATCGCCGCCGCCGAGTACTCCGCGAAGAACGACTTCGTCGAGCTTCCCGAGAACCCGGCCCAGCAGGTCGTCGACCAGGTCGAGCGGCTGCGCAACTCCAACGGCACCGAGCGGGTGTCCGTGCTCCGCCTGGAGCTGCAGGAGTGCATGGACGCCAACGTGATGGTGTTCCGCACCGAGCAGACGATCAAGACGGCGGTCGACAAGATCGCCGAGCTGCGCGAGCGCTATCTGAACGTGTCCATCCAGGACAAGGGCAAGCGGTTCAACACCGACCTGCTGGAGGCCATCGAGCTGGGCAACCTGCTCGACCTGGCCGAGGTCATGGCGACCTCCGCGCTGGCCCGCAAGGAATCCCGCGGCGGCCACTACCGCGAGGACTACCCGAACCGCGACGACGTCAACTTCATGCGCCACACCATGGCGTACCGCGAGGTCGCGGACGACGGCACCGAGTCGATCCGGCTCGACTACAAGCCCGTCGTGACGACCCGCTACCAGCCGATGGAGCGTAAGTACTGATGGCTACCCCGACACTGGAAAAGACCGGCCCGGCCGACAAGCCCGAGGCGGGCTTCGCCGACTCCCCGTACATCACGGCCACCTTCCGGATCCGCCGCTTCAACCCCGAGGTGTCGGACGAGGCGCAGTGGCAGGACTTCCAGATCGAGATCGACCCGAAGGAGCGTGTGCTCGACGCCCTTCACAAGATCAAGTGGGATGTCGACGGCACGCTGACCTTCCGGCGCTCCTGCGCGCACGGCATCTGCGGCTCCGACGCGATGCGGATCAACGGCAAGAACAGGCTCGCCTGCAAGACGCTGATCAAGGACATCAACCCGGAGAAGCCGATCACGGTCGAGGCCATCAAGGGCCTCACGGTCCTCAAGGACCTCGTGGTCGACATGGAGCCGTTCTTCCAGGCGTTCCGCGATGTCATGCCCTTCCTCATCACCAAGGGGAACGAGCCGACCCGCGAGCGTCTTCAGTCCGCCGAGGACCGCGAGCGCTTCGACGACACCACCAAGTGCATCCTGTGCGCGGCGTGCACGTCGTCCTGCCCCGTGTTCTGGAACGACGGGCAGTACTTCGGCCCGGCCGCGATCGTCAACGCGCACCGCTTCATCTTCGACTCGCGCGACGAGGGCGGCGAGCAGCGGCTGGAGATCCTCAACGACCGTGACGGTGTGTGGCGTTGCCGCACCACGTTCAACTGCACGGACGCCTGCCCGCGTGGCATCGAGGTCACCAAGGCCATCCAGGAAGTGAAGCGCGCGCTGATCACGCGCCGTTTCTGACCCTCCGGTACGCCGGGCGCACGTCAAGAGGCCCCGCTTCCCGCAGCCTTGCTGTGGGAAGCGGGGCCTCTTGCTGCGCCCCGCGGGCACGGGCGGTACGGTCATGCGGAGCTGAAGACCGAAGAGAACGGGGATCTTGTGACCGAGCCCAATCCGTACGCGGACGACTCATACAAGTGGGGCCCGCCCCAGCAGCCGGGCCACCCGCCCACCGTGGCGGACGGGCAGGGTTACGGCTACCCGGCGCCGGGCGCCGCTCCCGCGTACGGCTATCCGCAGCCGCTGCCGGACTCGGCGACCCAGCCGGGCCCGGGATACGGGTATCCGGGGCCCGGACAGCCGGCGCCCGGCTACAACCTCCCCGCGCAGCAGGGCATGCCGGGCGGCGGGGTGCCGATGCTGTCCTTCGGCGACATCACCGTCATGAACGACTCGATCGTGACCCCGTCCGGGACGATGCCCCTCAAGGGCGCCGTGTGGACGGCGACCGACATGTCGCGCACGGAGGAGAAGATCCCGCCGGTCGCGATCGTGCTGGCGATCGTCTTCGCCCTGCTGTGCCTGATCGGTCTGCTCTTCCTCCTGATGAAGGAGAAAAAGACCACCGGCTTCATCCAGGTCACGGTCACCAGCGGGGGCCGGCACCACTCGACGATGATCCCGGCGATGGGCCCCGAGACCTTCCCGATGGTCATGGCCCAGCTCAACACGGCCCGCTCGATGAGCGCCTGAGACCGCGCGGGTGGCCGGCCGCTGTGGCGTCCGGCTCACTCCCGGCCGTCGTCTCCCACGTCCGGTTGCCCGGTCCCCCCTGCCGGCCGTCCCCCACCCACGGCTGAGCCTCGGCCCGGCCGGCTGTCGCCCCTGGCTTGGCCTCGTCCCGGCAGGCTCTCACCCCCGGGAGCCCGGTCCCGCCCCCGGCTGAGCCTCGTTCCCCTCGCCGGCTCCCGCCCCCGGCCCGCTGTCACCCCCGGCCGGCTCCCGCCCCCGGCCGGCTCGCGCTCCCGTTGACGGTAGGGCCCGCCCGGCGCCCCCTCTGTGCCCGGCGCCCTCCCCTTCCGGCACCGCGCCCCCACGCACCGCCCCCGCGCGCGAGGCACCTCGATGCCCGCGCGGCGCCGGTGGCGCCCTCGTGCGCGGCGGCCGAGCCGGTTGACCGGCACTTCTCTTGACGCACCCTCACTCCCGCACCCAGCGCCACCCGAACCCGTCTTGAACATGTTCAAGAACAGGTCTACAGTCCATGACAAGAGCTTTTGAACACGTTCAAGGGAGTCTCGGGGCATGGACCTCACAGTTGTCGCGTACGTCATCTATCTGCTGATCAGCGTCGCTCTCACCGTCTGGGTGGCCCGTACCCTCAGCCGCAACGGCAAGGTGTTCCTCGCGGATGTGCTGCACGGGAACGAGAAGCTCGCCGACGCCGTGAACCATCTGCTGGTGGTCGGCTTCTACCTGGTCAACCTCGGCTTCGTGACCCTCTATCTGAAGAACGCCGACAGCGTGGCCAACGCCCGCGAGCTCTTCGACGCCCTGTCGACCAAGGTCGGCGTGGTGCTGCTGGTGCTCGGCGGCATGCACCTCGGAAACGTCTACGTACTGAACAAGATCCGGCGGCGCGGCATGATGGAGCGCGAGCAGACCCCGCCGGTGCCGCCGCAGGGCTGGGCCGGTCCCACCCCGCAGGGCCCGTGGACCGCCCCCGCCGCCGGACGGTGAACCGGATGGCCCACTCCGGACCCCGTACCCCGGTCGCACGGCTCACCGTGCTCTACGACGCGCAGTGCTCGCTCTGCGTCCATGTGCGGCACTGGCTGATGAGGCAGCATCAGCTCATCCCGCTGGACTTCGTGCCGGCCGCCTCCGAGGAGGCGCGCCGGCGCTTCCCCGGCCTCGACCACGCGAAGACGCTCGACGAGATCACGGTGATCGGCGACCGGGGGCAGATCTACCAGGGGACCGCCGCCTGGATCGTCTGCCTCTGGGCACTGTCCGAGCACCGGCCCAAGGCCCACTGGCTGACCACCCCGGCGGGCCGCCCGTTCGCCCGTGCGACCGTACTGGCCGCGGCGAAGTACCGCTCGGTGACCGCACCCTCGTGCGGCGGGGGCGGCGGGGCCTGCGAAGTCCCGGTCATGGGTGCCGAAACGGGCGGATAGCCTGGGGACCGTGGCGAGCGACAAGCAGGACGAGCAAGGTGTGAAGGGCGATCCGGGCGTGAAGGATGTCAAGCCGGCCAAGGCCCCCAAGAGCGAGCAGACCCGCACGCTCATCCTCGAAACCGCGCTCCGGCTCTTCCAGGAGCGCGGTTTCGACAAGACGACCATGCGAGCCATCGCCCAGGAGGCCGGGGTCTCCGTCGGCAACGCCTACTACTACTTCGCCAGCAAGGAGCACCTCGTCCAGGGCTTCTACGACCGGATCGGCGCCGAACACGCCGCGGCGGTCCGGGAGGTCCTGGACAAGGAGACGGATCTGGAGACCCGGCTGGCCGGGGTCCTGACGTGCTGGCTGGACATCGCCGCGCCGTACCACGAGTTCGCGGCCCAGTTCTTCAAGAACGCCGCCGACCCGGAGAGCCCGCTCAGCCCCTTCTCCGTCGAGTCGGAGCCCGCCCGCGAGGCGTCCATCGCCATCCACCGTGAGGTACTGGCGGGCTCCAAGGCCAAGATCCCCGCGGAGCTCGTGGACATCCTGCCCGAGCTGATGTGGCTCTCCCAGATGGGACTCGTCCTGTACTGGGTGTTCGACCGTTCGCCGGAGCGCGAGCGCAGCCGCCGGCTCGCGGGGCGCGGCGCCCGGCTCACCACCCGGGGCGTGGCGCTCGCCCGTTTCCGCGTGCTGCGTCCGCTCGTCCACGAGGTGCACGAGCTGTTCACCGACTTCCTGCCGGGGATGGCCGAGACGGCCACCGCCCGCAAGAGGGCCTGATGGCACGGGGCTGAGGGCTCGCGCGGGAACCGCGAAGTCCCGCCGTACGCCCGGGTGGGCGTGGCGGGACGTCGGGGTGAGGAGGTCCGGCGGCGTCAGATCCGGCCGAGCTCCCACAGGCGCCAGATGCCGGTGCCGTTGGAGAGGTACTGCGATCCGGAGATGTCCGTCTTGGCGACGACGTAGTCCTTCTTCTGCCACAGCGGGACCAGCGGAACGTCCTCGCCGACCAGCTGCTGGAGCTTCTTGAAGTCGGCCGAGGTCCTGCCGCGGTCGCTGTACTGGAGCGTGGCCGTGATCAGCTCGTCCATCTGCTTGCTCTCGTAGCCGTTGTGGAGGCTGTTGTCGCGGCCGACGAGCGGCTGGCTGAAGGTGTCGGGGTCCGGGTAGTCGGGGAGCCAGCCGACGGTGTACGCGTCGTACGCGCCCTCCGCGTAGCCCTTCTGGAAGTCCGTCCACTTCACGGCCTTCACCGAGACCTTGAACAGTCCGTCCTTCTCCAGCTGGCGCCGCAGCTCGGCCGTCTCCGCCGTGTACGCCTCGTCGGCCTTGTAGGCGAAGTTGATGCGCAGCGGAGTCTCCACGCCGGCTTCTTCCATCAGCTTCTTGGCGCGGTCGGGGTCGGGCGAGGGGTACTTGTCGAAGAACGGGGTGCTGTGGCCGATGTAGCCCTGCGGGATCAGCGAGTAGAGAGGTTCGACCGTGCTCCGGTAGACCTCGCCCACCAGCGGACCGCGGTCGATGACCGCCGCGACGGCCTGGCGGACCTTCTTGTCCGCGAACGGGGAGCCCTCGCGGACGTTGAAGACGAGGTTGCGGATCTCGGCGCTCTCCGCCTCGGTGACGCGCAGGTCCGGGTCGCCCGGGTTCAGCTCGGCGAGCCGGGCGGGCGGCAGCTGACGGTGCGTGACATCGAGGTCACCGCTCTTCCAGCCCGTCAGAAGGTCCTCGGAGCCCTTGTAGTAGCGGATCTCGACCGCTTCGCCGGTCTTCTTGAGCGCGCCCCGGTACTTGAGGTTGGGCACCAGTTCGGCGCGGACGCCCGGCTCGTAGGACTTGAGGACGTACGGTCCGGAACCGTCGACCTTGTTCCCGCTGCGGAGCTTGCCCTCCGGGTACTGGGTGGAGTCCACGATCGAGCCCGCGCCGGTGGCGAGCTTCTGCGGGAAGGTCGCGTCGCGCGAGGACAGGTTGAAGGTGATGGTGCGGCCTTCGGTCACGACGTTCTTCAGGCTCGGGAACAGCACCGAGGGGCCGACGTCGGTCTTGATCCTGAGCATCCGCTCGAAGGAGTACTCGACATCGGCGGCGGTGATCTTGCGGCCGTTGGAGAAGGTGAGGTCGTTCCGCAGCTTGCACTGGTACGTCTGGAGCTTCTGCCCGATGAATCCGCAGCTCTCGGCGGCGTCCGGTTCGGGCACGATCGCCCCGGCCCTGAACGTCATGAGCGACTGGTAGAGATTGCTGTAGATCGCCCAGGAACCGGCGTCGTACGCACCGGCGGGGTCCAGCGAGGTCACGGCGTCGGTCGTGCCCACTGTGACCGGATCAGTCTTCTTCCCGTCCGAGGGAAGTAGTTGCCAGGCGCCGACGCCCGCGATGATCAGTACCGCGAAAATCGCGAGAATCCGTATCCGGATCGACCGCATTGCCGTGCTCTCCCTTACCAGCCCCACCTCGACTATGTGCTCAGACACGCACATTGCCGCATGCTCGCGCTTACCCAATCACACGATTTTCACAACTGGAAGAGTAAATAGGGGACTCACAGCGATTTGTTCGCCGCCTGAAACACGACACGTCCGATAAGCGCGTTTACGCCTTCCACTTGGTCTTTTTTCGTAGCAGACGGTGACGCTTCGGTCCGGATTCCGGGAGCATCGCGATCGCCGCGGAAGGCGGTCCGCGGGGCGGCGCTCAGGCCTGCCGGGAGGCCAGCTCCACCACCGTGATGTCCGACGGCGCCCCCACCCGCACGGGCGGCCCCCAGGCTCCCGCGCCGCGCGAGACGTAGAGCTGGGTGTCCCCGTAGCGTTCGAGTCCGGCGACGGTGGGGTTGGCCAGTCCGGCGATGAGACTGCCGGGCCAGAGCTGTCCGCCGTGGGTGTGGCCGGAGAGCTGGAGGTCGACCCCGTGCTCGACGGCGTCGTGGATCACGACGGGCTGATGTGCCAGCAGGACGGCGGCGCGGGAGCGGTCCCGGTCGCCGAGGGCCCGTACGAAGTCGGGGCCCTGGCCCTCACTCTCCCCGGCGACGTCGTTGACCCCGGCGAGGTCGAAGCCGTCGATCTCCACACGGGCGTTCTCCAGCGGGTGCAGTCCCAGCTCCCGTACGTGGTCGACCCATGCCGCCGCGCCGGAGAAGTACTCGTGGTTCCCGGTGACGAAGAAGCTGCCGTGCCGTGCTTCGAGCCCGGCCAGCGGCTCCGCGGCCGTGCCCAGGTCCGCGACGGACCCGTCGACGAGGTCGCCGACGACGGCGATCAGATCGGGCCGGGTCGCGTTCACCGCGTCGACGATGCGCCGGGTGTGGGCGCGGCCGAGGATGGGGCCGAGGTGGACATCGCTGACGACGGCGATCCGGAACCCGTGCGCCGAGCGGGGCAGTCGAGTGAGGGGAACGGTGATCCGCTTCGTACGGGGGCCGCGCAGCACCCCGTGGGTGCCGTACCCGACGGTGCCGAGCCCGGCTACGGCGGCGGCACCACCGACAGCCCTGGCGACGAACAGCCGCCGCGAGGGCCCGGCCGCCGCGGCCGGGGGCGCTCCGGGCGCGGGCGTGTCCGCCGTGTCCGCCGCATCCGCCGCCTTGGCGTCGGGCGCGGGCGCGGCGCCCTTCGCGTCCCGCGCGTCCGGCGTGGACGAAGAGCCGGCGGAGGGCGTGGTGGGATCGGCAGGTGCTCCGGACAGGGCCATCGCCTCGTCACGCGGGTGGGCGCCCGCCTCCGCCGGGGTGTCCCGGCGGGCGAGCACCCGGCGCAGGAGCGGGCGTACGACCTCGCCGACGAGCAGGGCCAGCGTCAGATACAGGAGTGCGGCCAGCCACAGATAGCCCGGCCAGGCGAGCACCTGCTGGAGCCGGAAGGGGAATCCTGCGCGGCCGGAGACGAGGGCGCCGACGCTCAGGAGGGGCAGGACGAACGCGGCGGCCGTGCCCGCCCGGCGCATCGCGCTGCCCGGCGCCGTCGTGTCACCGACCAGACGCCGCCATACGTAGCGGTGCACGGCGGCGAGCAGCGCCAGCACCCCGACCGCCACCAGGACGAAGACCACTGCCATGTGCGCACCCCCGTTTGCCTGTGCTCGGACCGGCCGCCGGACCGCTCCCCCTGCCGGTTCGTACCACGAGGATCAGGTGCGCTCACGGCGCAAAGCCCTGACACCACGGAACCCGATCACCCCGACCGCCGTCCCCAGAAGAAAGGACGTGATGGCGAGCAGCAGGTGCACCCAGAAGTAGGCGGTCGGGTCGCCCGCGTCGTCGAACGCGAGCCCGCTGCCGTCCTTCCACAGGTTCTTGACGAAAGTGATCCAGATGAACCAGCTCCACACCCCGAACGCGAGCAGGAACCAGGAGACGGGGCGGCTGAGCTTCATGGATTCAGTATCACCGCCCGCCTCCGGCCGGATCGCCCGGGGTGGGGGGTACGGCGGGGTGCGGGGTGGGCTGTCCTGGCGTTACCTGCGGCGGGTCCGGCGGTCCGGGTCCCCAAGCACATCTTCGCCCTGTACGTTTCCGACCGTGCATGCTCTGAAAAAGACCGTGTTGACGGTCCTCTCCGCCGCGTTGCTGTCCGGTTTTGTCCTCAGTCCCGCCTCTGCGGCCGACAAGGACAAGACCGACGACAAGCAGCCGAAGCCGACGCACCCCATGTCGAACGTCGGCGGTGAGCAGCTCGCCAAGGTCGGGACCCAGGTCAATCTGGGGCCCGGCGCCCCGGTCCTGCCCAAGGACCTCACGGGCCGGTCGTGGATCGTCGCGGACGCGGAGAACGGCCAGGTGCTGGCGGCGCACAACTCCCACTGGCGGCTGCCGCCGGCCTCCACCCTGAAGATGCTCTTCGCGGACACGGTCCTGCCGGCGCTCCAGCCCAAGAGCCTCACCCACAAGGTGACGGACGCCGAGCTCGCCGGTGTCGGCGCGGGCAGCAGCCTGGTGGGCGTCAAGGAGGACCACACCTATACGGTCCACGACCTGTGGCTCGGGGTGTTCCTGCGCTCCGGCAACGACGCGGTGCACGTGCTGGCCTCGATGTTCGGCGGCGTGCCCAAGACGGTCGAGGCGATGCAGAGCCACGCCGAGGAGTTGCAGGCCCTCGATACGACGGTGGTCTCGCCGGACGGGTACGACGCGCCGAACCAGGTCTCCAGCGCGTACGACCTCACCCTGTTCGCCCGCAGCGGGCTGCAGAAGAAGGACTTCCGCGAGTACTGCGCGACGGCCTCGGCCGACTTCCCCGGCGAGGAGAAGAAGGGCAAGAAGCGCGAGAGCTTCGAGATCCAGAACACCAACCGGCTGATCACCGGGGACATCGGTGTGGAGCCCTACAAGGGCATCGCGGGGGTCAAGAACGGCTACACCACCCACGCGGGCAACACCTTCACCGGTGTCGCCGAGCGCGACGGCCGGGTGCTGCTGGTCACCGTCATGAACCCGTCCTCCGACGAGAGCCACGCCGTGTACAAGGAGGCCGCGAGCCTGCTCGACTGGGGCTTCAGCGCGAGCGGCAAGGTGACGCCGGTCGGCGAGCTGGTGCCGCCGAAGTCCGCGGAGACCGGGACCGGCAAGGGCGCCGAGCCGGCCGCCGGGGCGAACAAGTCCGGGCAGGACGGGGAGACGTCCGCGAAGAAGAAGACCGCGGTCGCCTCCGAGGGCTCCAGCGGGGTCGGGATCGCGCTGGCGATCATCGGCGGAGTGCTCGTCGTGCTGGCGGCCGGGGTGTTCCTGGTCAACCGGCGCTGGCCGCTGCCCGACCTGGTCCGCCGCCTTCCCCGTCGCTGACCGCCCCCCGGGTCCCGTCGCCCTCCGCCCGCTCCTTCTCTCCCTCTGCCTCCTTCTCTCCCTCTGCCTCCTTCTCTCCCTCTGCCTCTGTCTCTGCCTCTGCTGTCTCTGTCTCCGCCGCGATCTCGCCCTTGCTCCGCGTCGCCGTCCAGGCGGCGCAGAACAGCAGCAGCTTCGCGGTGAAGTTGATCCACAGGAGCAGGGCGACGGGCACGCCGAAGGCGCCGTACATGCTCTTGGAGGCGACGCCCTTCATATAGCTGCCGAGCAGCAGCTTGAGCAGTTCGAAGCCGACCGCGCCGAGCAGCCCGGCGACCAGCAGCCGGCGCCTCGGCGGCTCCACCCCGGGCAGCAGCGTCAGCAGATAGAGCAGCAGCAGGAAGTCGGCGAGAACGGCCACCACCAGTGCGGCCACCTGCAACAGCACACCACCCGCACCGTGCTCGGTGAGGCCCAGCAGATCGGCGGTCCGGCCGACGGCCGTCGAACCGGCCGCGGAGACCGCCAGCGTCGCGAGCGCCGCGCCGCCCAGGCCCAGCAGCAGCCCGGCGTCCTTGAGCTTGCGGACGACCGGGTTGCCCTCCTCGACGCCGTCCATCTCCCAGACCGCGCGCAGACAGTCCCGCAGCGAGCCGACCCAGCCGATACCGGTGAACAGCAGCAGCGCACCGGCCACCACACCGACCGTGCCCGCGTGGGCCACCAGATTGTCGATGCCGAGCTGGTCGGAGATGCCCGGCACCTGATCGGCGAGCCAGTCCTCGATCTTGTCCAGCTGCTTGTCGGAGAGCAGCGCGGCACCGATCGCCGCGCCGACCGCGATCAGCGGGAAGAGCGCCAGGAAGCTGATGAAGGTGATGGCGGCGGCCAGCCTGGCCCAGTGGACCCGGTCCAGCGTCTCGTAGGAGCGCCAGGCGTGCGTCTCCATCAGCCGGGACACGAGCGGCCCGACGACGGGGAGTTTCTTCAGCCAGTCCATGACGTACGCGTACCCTCCAGGCCCGGAAGAACCGGCGCGGGCGGCCCTCTGACGCCCAATCAATCACCCATTCCGGTGAGCACCGTAACAAATGCCGCAAAGGGGTTTTGTCTGGCGATACGGTCACCGTCATGTCTGTCGACACGGTGTCCTTGACCGGCTGGGGCCGCACCGCCCCGACGACCGCGCTGCGGTTCCGCCCCCGCAGTCACGAGGAGGCGGCGGCCGTCGTGCGCGGGCGTGGCCCCCGCGGTGTCCTCGCCCGCGGGCTCGGCCGCGCGCACGGCGACGCGGCGCAGAACGCGGGCGGCTCCGTCCTCGACATGACCGCGCTGAACCGCGTCCACACCATCGACACCCGTACGGGCACCGTGGTGTGCGACGCGGGGGTGAGTCTGCACCAGCTGATGGAGGTGCTGCTGCCGCTGGGGCGGTTCGTTCCGGTCACCCCCTCGACCCGCCACATCACGGTCGGCGGCGCGATCGGCTCCGACGTCCAGGGCCGCGACCACCGCCTCTCCGGTTCCTTCTCCCGGCATGTCGGCTCACTGGAACTGCTCACCGCGGACGGCGAGGTGCGTACGGTGCTGCCCGGCACGGCGCTCTTCGACGCGACCGCCGGCGGACTGGGGCTGACCGGCGTCGTGCTCGCCGCCACACTGCGGTTCCAGCCGGTCGCCTCCTCGCTGATGTCGGTCGACACGGAGCGGGCGACCGGTCTGGACGACCTGCTGGCCCGGTTCACGGCCGGTGGGGACCGCCATCGCTACGCGTCCGCCTGGCTCGATCTGCTGGCACGGGGCGGCGCGACAGGGCGCGGTGTCATCACCCGTGGGGAGCACGCGCCCCTGCACACGCTCCCGGCACGCGCGCGGCGCACCCCGCTCGCGTTCCGCCCGGCGCAGTTGCCGGCCGCCCCCTCCTTCGTCCCGGAGGGGCTGCTCGGCCGGACCTCGGCCGCTCTGTACAACGAACTCCGCTACCGCGGCGCCCCCAGGTCCCGCACCGGTGAGCTCCAGCGGATCCCGACGTTCTTCCACGCCCTGGACGGCGTACCGCACTGGAACAGGCTGCACGGCCGCGGCGGCTTCGTGCGGTACCAGTTCGTCGTCCCGTACGGACAGGAGGAGACGCTGCACCGCATCGTGCGGCGCCTCTCCACGCGCCGCTGTCCCTCGTTCCTCGCCGTGCTCAAACGGTTCGGCCGGGCCGACCCGGGCTGGCTGTCGTTCCCGGCTCCCGGCTGGTCCCTCGCGCTCGATCTGCCCGCCGGCCTGCCCGGTCTGGGGCGGTTCCTGGACGGGCTCGACGAGGAGGTGGCGGCGGCCGGCGGCCGGGTCTGCCTGGCGAAGGACGCCCGGATGCGGCCCGGGGTGCTGGCCGCGATGTATCCGCGACTGCCCGAGTTCCGGGCGCTGCGGGCGGAGCTGGACCCGGACGGAGCGTTCCGGTCCGACCTCTCCCGCCGGCTCTCGCTGTGAGCCTCCCGTCCGTATCCCGTTCCCACCAGGAGTGATTTCGTGAAGGACGCCTTCGGTGCCCCGCAGTCCCTGCTCGTCCTCGGCGGCACCTCACAGATCGCGCTGGCCACCGCGCGCCGGCTGATCGCGCTGCGCACCCGCACGGTGTGGCTGGCCGGCCGCCCCTCCCCCGCCCTGGACACCGCCGCCGCCGGGCTCCGCGCGCGCGGAGCCGAGGTCCGTACCGTCGCCTTCGACGCCCTCGACCCGGAGTCCCACGAGACGGTGCTCGGAAAGGTCTTCGCGGAGGGCGACATCGACCTGGTGCTCATGGCGTTCGGCATCCCCGGCGACCAGACGCGCGACGAGGAGGAGCCGCTGCGGGCGGTCCGGGTCGCCCGGACCAACTACACGGGGGCGGTCTCCGCCGGGCTGGTGTGCGCGGGCGCGCTCCAGGCGCAGGGTCATGGGTCGCTGGTCGTGCTCTCCTCCGTGTCCGGCGAGCGCGTACGCCGCGCGGACTTCATCTACGGGTCGAGCAAGGCGGGCCTGGACGCGTTCGCGCAGGGGCTGGGAGACGCGCTGCACGGCACGGGGGTGCGGGTGATGATCGTCCGCCCCGGTCCCGTACACCCGGGTCCCGCGCACTCGGGCTCCGTGCGCGGCGACGGGACCGGGACGGACGGCACGGACGGGGCGGACGGGGCGGCCAGGGCGGCGGAGGTGACAGGTGTCGTGGATCCCGCGGAGCTCGTGCGCCGACGGCTCATGACCACCCCCGAGGCCGTCGCGGAAGCGGTCGTGACCGGGCTGAGGCGGGGCACCGGGACGGTGTGGGTGCCCGGGGCGCTACGGGTGGTGATGTCGGCGCTGCGCCACGTACCGCGCCCGCTGTTCCGGCGGCTGCCCCTCTGAGGGCTGTCCGGCGGCCCGCCGCTCAGGGGTGCAGCGACGGCTCGTGCACGGAGGAGCCGCCCTGCGCGGGCACGGCGGGCGCGATGCCGCCCCCGAACGGGAATTCGTTGATCTTGCGCCAGACGGCGTCCGCGCCCTGTTCGTAGAGCGCGAAGGAACCGCAGGTCCAGGCCGCCTCGTAGGAGGAGAGCTCCTCGTAGGCCCGGTCCATCGCCTCTTCGGAGATGTCGTGCGCCACGGTGACATGCGGGTGGTACGGGAACTGGAGATCGCGCACCAGGGGACCGGACGCGTCCCGGACCCGCTTCTGCAGCCAGGAGCAGGCCGAGGCGCCCTCGACGACCTGGACGAAGACGACCGGTGAGAGCGGCCGGAAGGTCCCGGTGCCGGACAGCCGCATCGGGAAGGGCCGGCCTGCCGTGGCGATCCGGGCGAGATGCGCCTCGACCGCCGGCAGGTCGGCCGCCTCCGCCGCGGTCGGCGGAAGCAGGGTGACGTGGGTGGGAATGCCGTAGGCGGCAGGGTCCCCGAAGCTCGCGCGCCGCTCCTGGAGCAGGCTGCCGTAGGGCTCCGGGACCGCGATCGAAACGCCGAGCGTTACGGTCCCCACGTCGTTCTCCTCAATAGTCGTCGGTCGGTCCGCCGATGGCTGGTTCTCGGTCCCGCCGCCGCAAGTGTGCAGCCTGCGGCGGCGTTCTCGCCAGGGCCGTTGGGCTCAGTGCTTGGCGGGCAGAAGGCCCATGCGGTCGTAGGTCTGCGCCAGGGTCTCCGCGGCGACGGTCCTGGCCTTCTCCGCACCCTTGGCCAGGATGGAGTCCAGCGTCTCCGGGTCGTCCAGATATTCCTGCGTACGGCTCCGGAACGGGGTGACGAACTCCACCATGACCTCGGCGAGGTCGGTCTTGAGCGCACCGTAGCCCTTGCCCTCGTACTTCTGCTCCAGATCCGCGATTCCGGTTCCGGTGAGGGTGGAGTACACGCTCAGGAGGTTGCTGACGCCCGGCTTGTTCTCCGTGTCGTAGCGGATGACCGTGTCGGTGTCGGTGACGGCGCTCCTGACCTTCTTCGCCGTGACCTTCGGCTCGTCCAGCAGGTTGATGAGGCCCTTCGGCGTGGACGCCGACTTGCTCATCTTGACCGACGGGTCCTGGAGGTCGTAGATCTTCCCCGTCTCCTTGAGGATGTACGGCTCCGGAATGGTGAACGTCTGCCCGAACCGGCCGTTGAACCGCTCGGCGAGGTCACGGGTGAGCTCGATGTGCTGGCGCTGGTCCTCGCCGACCGGGACCTGGTTGGCCTGGTAGAGCAGGATGTCCGCGACCTGGAGGACCGGGTAGGTGAAAAGGCCCACGGTCGCCCGGTCGGCACCCTGCTTGGCGGACTTGTCCTTGAACTGCGTCATCCGCGACGCCTCGCCGAAGCCGGTGAGGCAGTTCATGACCCAGCCGAGCTGGGCGTGCTCGGGGACATGGCTCTGCACGAAGAGCGTGCAGCGGTCGGGGTCCAGGCCGGCCGCCAGCAGCTGGGCGGCGGCGAGCCGGGTGTTCGCGCGCAGCTCCGCGGGGTCCTGCGGAACGGTGATCGCATGCAGGTCCACGATCATGTAAAAGGCGTCGTGGGACTCCTGCAACGCCACCCACTGGCGGACCGCACCGAGGTAGTTGCCGAGGTGGAACGAGCCTGCGGTGGGCTGGATTCCGGAGAGCACGCGAGGACGATCAGAGGCCATGGGATCCATTGTCTCAGGTGCGGAACCGTTCTCCGGCAGCCGGTGTACGGCGCAAATCGGCGCGCCCCCTCATGTGCGGCACCGTGCCCCCGCACGTGCGGTACCGCGCCCCCGCGCACACGAGGACGCGCCCCGCACGGACCGGCGCGCGAGGCGCGCCGCGCCGTGAAGGTTTCCTCGCGCCGGATCGGACCGACGATACAAAGTGGGCACGACCCCCGCCCACGCCGCACGACGAACGGAGATCCCGTGTCGACCACGGAAACTGCCATCGCCTCCGCCGAGGCGCACAGCGCGCACAACTACCACCCGTTGCCGCTCGTGGTCGCCTCGGCGGAAGGCGCCTGGGTGACCGATGTCGAGGGGCGGCGCTATCTGGACATGCTCGCCGCCTACTCCGCGCTGAACTTCGGTCACGGCAACCGTCGCCTGATCGAGGCGGCCAAGGCTCAGCTGGAACGGGTGACCCTCACCTCCCGGGCCTTCCATCACGACCGCTTCGCCGCGTTCTGTACGGAGCTCGCCGAGCTGTGCGGCATGGAGATGGTCCTGCCCATGAACACCGGTGCCGAGGCGGTGGAGACCGCGGTGAAGACGGCCCGCAAGTGGGGCTACCGGGTCAAGGGCGTCCCGGACGGCATGGCGAAGATCATCGTCGCCGCGGACAACTTCCACGGCAGGACGACCACGATCATCAGCTTCTCCACGGACCACGAGGCACGGGACGACTTCGGCCCGTACACCCCGGGGTTCGAGATCGTGCCGTACGGGGACCTGACCGCGCTCCGTGCGGCGATGACGGAGAACACCGTGGCGGTGCTGATGGAGCCCATCCAGGGCGAGGCCGGGGTGCTGATGCCGCCGCCCGGCTATCTGCCCGGGGTCCGGGAGCTGACCCGCGAGCGGAACGTGCTGTTCATCGCGGATGAGATCCAGTCGGGCCTGGGCAGGACGGGGAAGACCTTCGCCTGTGAGCACGAGGGTGTCGTGCCCGACGTGTATCTGCTCGGCAAGGCGCTGGGCGGCGGGATCGTACCGGTGTCCGCCGTGGTCTCGTCGGCCGCGGTACTGGGTGTGTACCGGCCGGGTGAGCACGGCTCGACCTTCGGGGGGAATCCGCTGGCGTGCGCGGTCGCGCTGGAGGTGATCGCGATGCTGCGGACGGGCGAGTACCAGCAGCGGGCGGCGGAACTGGGCGACCACCTGCACCGGGAGCTGGGGCTGCTGACGGGCGGCGGCTCGGTGGAGGCCGTCCGGGGGCGCGGGCTGTGGGCGGGCGTCGACATCGCCCCGGCCCTGGGCACGGGCCGGGAGATCTCCGAGCGGCTGATGGGCCGCGGGGTGCTGGTCAAGGACACCCACGGCTCGACGATCCGGATCGCGCCGCCGCTGGTGATCTCCAAGGAGGACCTCGACTGGGGCCTGCACCAGCTGCGGGCGGTGCTCGGCGCCTGACACGGCCGGGCGGCGCGGGCGCGCGGGCGGGTGCCCGGGCGGCGCGGGCGCGGGCGGGAACGGCGTACGGGCGGGTGCCCCGGCGGCGCGGGCGCACGGCCGGAAACGGCGCACGGGCGGGCGTCCGGGCGAGCGGGCCGGGCGCGCGGGTGCGCGGCCCCGGCCCGCGGGCTGGGGCCGGCTAGAGGATGACGTGGGGCAGGAAGCGGGCGTACTCGTCCGTGACAGGACCCGCCGATTCCCTGATGCCGAGTCCGGCGGCCTCGTCCTCGACGACCCACGCGCCCAGCACCACCCGGTTGCCGTCGAAGTCGGGCAGCGGGGCGAGCTCCTGGTAGCAGCAGGGCTCGTCCCGTACCTCCGCCGCGCTTCCCGGCCCGTGGAGGGTGACCCCGGCGCCCTCGCGGCCGAGCAGGGGCTTGGCGGCGTATCCGGCGCCGCCGGGTCCGGCGAGGCCGCGGGGGCCGTCGAGGTAGGACGGCAGAAGGTTCGGATGCCCCGGGTACAGCTCCCACAGGATCGCCAGCAGCGCCTTGTTGGAGAGGAGCATCTTCCAGGCGGGTTCGATCCAGCAGGTGGTGCCGGTGCCGCCGCCGTTGTCGAGCGTGTCCAGCACATGCGGTCCGAAGCGGTCCGTCGCCAGCCACTCCCAGGGGTAGAGCTTGAAGCAGCTCCGGATGAAGCGGAGCCGCTCGTCGACGAAGCGCCCGCTCAGCCGGTCCCAGCCGATCTGTTCGACGGACAGCGCCTCGGTGTCGATCCCGGCCTGCTGGGCGGTCTCGCGCAGATACGCGACCGTCATCAGGTCCTCGCCGAGCTCGTCGCCCTCCGAATGCGCGAAGTGCAGCGGCCCCGGCGGCAGCAGGGGCGCCTGCCGCTTCCAGGCGTCGACGAGGCGCTCGTGGAGGGAGTTCCACTGGTCCGCGCCGGGGAACCGGTCCTCCATCCAGAACCACTGCGGGCTCGCGGCCTCCACCAGCGAGGTCGGGGTGTCGGCGTTGTACTCCAGCATCTTCGCCGGGCCGGTGCCGTCGTATCGGAGGTCGAACCTGCCGTACAGGGAGGGCAGTTCGGCGCGGCGCCGCCAGGAGTCGGCGATCAGCGCGGCCAGCCGGCGGTCGGTGATGCCGAGATCGGCGAACCGGTCCCGCTCGACGATGTGCGCCGCCGCGGCCAGGCACATCGTGTGCAGCTCCTCGACGACCTCTTCGAGCGCCTCGACCTCGGGCAGCGTGAAGACGTAGTAGGCGCTCTCGTCCCAGTAGGGGCGCAGCGAGCCGTCCGGGTAGCGGGTGAGCGGGTAGACCAGGCCCTGTTCCTCGACGGTCGCCTGCCAGCCGGGGCGCGGTTCGATCGTGCGGCGTCGCATGCGCGTCAGCCGCCGCCCGTCCCGGAGCAGCCGAACCCGCCGCGGTCGACCGCCGCCTTGTCGAAGCTGCCTCCGGTCACCTTGCCGTTCCTGCTGGTGCCACCGTAGTAGTACGAGCCGCTGCCGCCGCTGCTGCTGCCGCTGCCGCCCGCGCACTCGTAGCTCGGCAGCTTGTCCTGGGTCAGCGGGTCGACGCACCGCCGGTCCGGATCCGAACCGCAGGAGGTGATCGTCGCCGCGAGCACTCCCATACCGCCGAGCACCACAGTGCTCGATCTCAGTCTGCGCTTGGCCATTTTCCGCTCCCCCGTTGTCCTGCGCTGTCGCGTCCTGTCCTGTTCGGTCCACCTTCAGACCGCTCGTCAGATTAGATGGCCGGACCACTCGATCGGAACCCGGTGCGTCAACCACGCGCCAGTAGAGTCCCTATGCGTTCTTCGGGATGATCTGCGTGCCCGGTTCCGCGGCCGGCCGCCCCCGCGCTCCGCGCCCTACGGCAGCACCCGGCACAGTGCGTCCAGCGCCCCCGCCCAGGCGCTGTCGGGCGGGGAGCCGTAGCCGATCACCAGCGCGTCACGGCCGGGCGGCGCGTCGCGGTGCCGGAAGCGCGCGAGGCCCTCCAGGGCCAGCCCCTGCCAGGCGGCGGCCTGGATCACCGCGCGCTCGGTGCCTTCGGGGAGTTCGAGGACCGCGTGCAGCCCGGCCGCGATCCCGCCGACCCTGATGTCCGGCGCGCGTTCGGCGAGCGCGGCGACGAGCTGGTCGCGGCGGCGCCGGTAGCGCAGCCGCATCGAGCGCACATGGCGGTCGTACGCCCCCGAGTCGATGAACTCCGCGAGCGTCAGCTGATCCGGCGCCCCCGGTGTCCAGTCGAACTCCCCCTTGGCCCGCCCCACCTCCGTCACCAGCTCCCGCGGCAGCACCATCCAGGCGAGGCGCAGACCGGGCGCGAGGGACTTGCTGGCGGTTCCCAGGTAGACGACGCGCTCCGGATCGAGCCCCTGGAGCGCCCCCACCGGCTGTCTGTCGTACCGGAACTCCCCGTCGTAGTCGTCCTCCAGGATCAGCCCCGCCGTGGACCGGGCCCAGTCGACCGCGGCGGCCCGCCGGTCGGGGTGCAGCGGGACGCCCGTGGGGAACTGGTGCGCGGGCGTCATCAGGACCGCCCCGACGCCGCGCATCCCGGCCAGCTCCCCCGTACGGGACCCGAGGCCGTCCAACGGCAGGCACGGGGTACGCAGTCCGGCCTCCCTCAGCAGGTTCCGGTGCGCGTCGAGCCCGTACGACTCGACGGCGGTCTCCCGCACCCGCCGTGCCCGGAGCACCTTGGCCAGCAGCATCAGCCCGTGGACGAAGCCGGCACAGATCACGATCCGCTCCGGTGCCGCGTACACCCCGCGGGCCCGCGCCAGATACTCGGCCAGTACGGCGCGCAGTTCGACCCGTCCGCGCGGATCGCCGTACCCGAACGCCTCGTTGGGGGCGGCGGTCAGCGCCCTGCGGGACGCCTTGAGCCACTCCGCGCGCGGGAAGGCGGCCAGATCCGGCGAACCGGGCTTCAGATTGTGGACGGGCCCGGACCGCACCGCGGGGGACGGTGGCGCGGCCGGGTCCGCCCGGCGCGGCACGGACCTCGGCGCGACCCGGGTCCCCGAACCCTGCCGGGCGGTGAGCCAGCCCTCGGCGACCAGTTCGGCGTAGGCGTCGGCCACGGTGTTCCGGGCGACGCCCAGGTCGGCGGCGAGCGTGCGGGAGGACGGCAGCCGGGTCCCAGGAGTCAGCCGCCCGGTGCGCACAGCCTCCCGCAGGGCCTCCATCAGTCCGCTGCGCAGCCCCCCGCCGTGCGGTTCGATATGCAGATCGGCACCGAAAGTGGCCCAGGAATCCGTCATGGGAATGGACCATACCGCTGCGCCACCCAGGCCGTAGCGTCGTAGGCATGACGACACACACGCACGACCACACCACTTCCGCGTACGCCCCCGAGCACCCGGCCCGCCTGGCTTGGTCCCAGCTCGCCCCCGATGTCTACAAGGCGATGGTCCGGCTGGACGCCGCCTCCAGGAAGGGTCTGGACCCGGTCCTGGTCGAACTGGTGAAGGTGCGGGCCTCGCAGCTCAACCGCTGCGCCTTCTGCCTGGACATGCACTCCAAGGACGCGCTCGCGGCGGGCGAGTCCGCCGAGCGGATCATCCAGCTCAGCGCCTGGGACGAGTCGCGGCACTTCTACACGGAGAAGGAGGTGGCGGCGATCGAGCTGACCGAGGCCATCACCGTGCTGACCGACGGCTTCGTCCCGGACGAGGTGTACGCGAGGGCCGCCGAGCACTTCGAGGAGGCGGAGCTCGCGCAGCTGATCTCCGCCATCACGGTCATCAACGCCTGGAACCGCTTCGGCGTGTCCACCCGCCAGGTCCCCGGTCACTACACCCCCGGCGACATCAAGCACTGAACAGCGTCAAGCGCTGAACGGCGTCAGGCACTGAACCGCTTCGGGGGCGAGGCCACCGGGGGGGCGGAACGGGCGGTCAGAACGGACTGCCGTACGGGTCGAAGTGCGTCACGGCCACGTCCAGGACCTCCTGCTGCCGTGGCCACTCGCTGTCGGAGGCGCCGACCAGCACCGCGTACAGCCGGCCGTCCGAGGCCGTGAAGACGCGCTCGATGACCTGGCGCCGGCCGCCGGTCTCCTCGCTGTCGTACGCGTAGACCAGCTCGGCCGCCTCGCCGCCCCCGGGGTTCTCCACGGGGCCGCGGCTGATCTCCTCGAAGCCCGGGTTGGAGCTGAGCTCCTCGGACGCACGGCCGACGGCGTCCACGGCGGTGATGGACTCGGCGATCCGGAAGATCTGGATCAGTTCCACGCCGTCGGCCGACTTGTAGAACACCGCGCCCTTGTCCTCGGTGCGGACGTCCCACTCCCGGGGGACGGCGATCCGGAAGCCTTCGCGGTCGTCCGTATCGGCGTATTCGGGAGGCAGCGCACCGGACGGCGACGCGGATTCCGGGGCGGTCTCCGACGTGGAGGCATCGGGAAGGGCCCCGTCGGTCCCCCCGGTGTCCTCACTGCCACTCGCCCCGTCGGCCGGGTTCTCCGGCGCGGTGGAGGTGGCGCTCGCCCCCCGCGCGCCGTCGTGACCGTCGCCGTTGTCGCCGCCGAGCGTGAACCACAGCGCCGCCGCACCCACCGCGAGCACGCCCACCGCGACCCCGGCGGTCAGCGGGGTGACCCGCTCCCGGAAGGACCTGCCGCCGCCCGCCCCGCCGGTCCCGGTGGTCTCGAAGGTCCCGGTGATGTTGTTGTACGTCCCCGGCGGCGCGGGCGGCCCCGCCGGGCCCGGCGGACCGGCCGGACCCCAGGGCCCCTGCGGCCCCGGCGGCTCCTGTGCCACGGGGGCCACCGGAACCACCGGCGGTACCGAGGGCGGCGGCGGGGGCGGCGGGGTGTAGCCGCGCCGCTCCTCGGTCTCCCAGCTCTGTGTCTCGTCGTTCCAGCGCGCTCCGCCGCCCCCGTTCACCGCTCAGCTCCCCAGCAGCGCGGCGAGCGCCTGCCCCACGGCGACGCCGGAGGCCAGCGTCCCGGTGAGGGCACCGGCCGCCGTCAGCGCGTCCCGGAGCCGGGCCAGCCTTCCGGGAGTCGCCGCACCGGTGCCCTCGATCTCCTCCGTCACCGAGACCAGTTCGGCGTCGAGGATCTCCGTGGCGTCCGAGGCGACGAACCGTTCGAGGTCGGCGCGCAGCTCCCGCACGGCACGGAGCAGTTCGGCCTGGGTCTCGTCGGCGGGAGCGGCGTGCTGGTGCTGTGTGACGGTGTTGTGGTCGCCGATGGCGAAGGCGCTGCCGGTCACCGACCCCACGTGGACGGTCCGCTGTACCGGCTGCTGTCCGTCGGGCGTCTCCATGGTCACTTACCTCCGGTGTTCGGGTGCTGGTCCGGCCGCGGCGCGGTGCCGGGGCCGGACGGTTTCGGCGGGGGCTTCTGCGCGCCGGGCCCCTGTTTCGCCCCCGGGGCCCGCTTCGGGTCCGCGGTGGACCGGTGGCCGGCGTTTCCGTACGAGATGTTGTTGTGGTCCCCGATGCCGATCGCGCTGTCCTTCGCGGACTCGATGAAGACCCCGCCCGCGCCGATGTTCACGATCTTCTGCTCGAACTCGTCGGTCTGCCAGCCCGCTTCGCGCAGAGCCAGCCGCACACCACCCGTCACCCGGTCCTGGATGCTCTTCAGATACCGGTTGATGTCCATGTCCTGGAAGAGCGAGGCCTCGTCGTCCGCGCCCAGCTGCCGGACGGACATCGCCGGTCCGTCCGTCAGCGCACCGCTGTTCCCGGCGGTGAGAACCGTCCACCCGCTGACCGCGCCGCGTCCCAGGGTGACGACCGAGCGCACCAGCGAACCCGGGGTGCGGGCCACCGCCCAGGCGGTCTTCCCGAACCAGTTGTTGTTGCGGTGCCGGTGGGCGATGCGGTCGGCCTCCTGGAACAACGGGTGCACCGGCATCAGGACGTGCGGCGCGAGCTCCAGCATCAGCATCCCGCCCTGGGTGTGGACCCGGACGAAGACGGTGACGACGACCTCCTCGCTCCATCCGCCGACACGGATGCGCAGGAAGTGCCTGCGGCTCTCCCCGCCCTCCTCGACGGCGCCCAGCCGGTGGGTCTCGAACCCCTCGCGGCCGTACGGGGCGTCCTCGCGGCGCCGCATGCCGAGCACCGGCAGGAACACGCACTCGTCGATCTGGAGCTCGCGCAACCGGTCCCGTACGGCGGCGGCCGCCGCCGGCGAGCCGTGCGGAGACGGCACCCGAAGCTCCTGGAGCAGCGGCACGATCCGGCGGAGGATCCGCGCGTTGTCGATCGGTTCCGTCGGGCCGTCCTCGCTCGGCCGGAGCTCGACGGCCAGGTTCCACGGGTGGTAGGGGAGCCCGGAGCCGCAGAACGGATCGCCCGCGCTGTACATGATCAGCGGAGCGTGCTGCTCCAGCCTGATCCGCTGCTGGAGCCGATGGAAGCGGCGGCTGACGGTCCGTTCGGCCGGGTCGGCGGTCAGGTCGGGGAAGTTCTTCCTGGCCAGTTCACCGGCCATGACCCGGGCGAACTGGCCGCGCCGGAGCCCCACCAGGGTGGCGATCAGGGCGAAGAAGGCGATCGCTCCCCAGGCCGCGCCCGAGCCGGCCCCGCCCGAGGAGAAGCCTCGGTTCAGCACGGCGAGACCGAGGTCGGCCCCGTCCGGGATCGCGTCGGACAGCCCGTCGGAGGAGTCGTACGAGGAGCCGTAGGAGGAGTCGTACGAGGAGTCGTAACTCCCGGAATCGTCGCCGTCGTCGAAGAGACCGGCGAAGGCGCTGCCGACCGTCCAGAGCACCGCGAGGAACAGGAGGATCCGCCCGTACCAGCGCATCAGGAACGCCGGGATCCGGCGGTAGACCGGTGGGTTGCGCGCCGACCCCCTGATCAAGGGCGCGAGGGCGAGCAGGACGCACGGCATCACGAGGACCGCGACGGCGCCGCGGGTGAGCACGGCGCCCAGCAGCCAGGTGACCAGGATGCCCGCGGCCCACCGGAGTTCGGAGCGGCGTGCCCGCAGGGCGTGGGCCAGCACCCGGGCGGCGTCGAAGCCCGTCGACGGGGCGGCGATCCGCTCCTCCTGCACGTACAGCTGGTCGATCACGGCGTCGCGGTAGCCGTCGTGCAGATAGACCCCGGCGCAGAGCAGTCTGCAGGCCTCGCTCGTGGCCGGGTGCACGGGCGGTTTCCCGAGCAGGTCGTCCTGGTTCCGCGACGGTTGCGGCACGGTAATCCCGGTCACCGGTTCCCCCTAGCTGACCACAACTCACGCTCCGGCGGCGTGCGTTGGTGATGGAAAGGGGACACCATACCCGCACTCCGCAGCCTCGTGGAGACTTTTTGAGGCCATGGCATCACCACGGGTGATCTTCGCCCGGTCGTGCGTCCATCGGGTGCGGGACCGGCGGAACGCCGAAGCGCCCCGGCAGCGGAATGCTGCGGGGGCGCTTCGGCGTACGGCGGCGGTTCCGGCGGGGCCGGGACCGGGACCTCAGATCAGGCCGAGCTCGCGCACCGCGTCGCGCTCCTCGGTGAGCTCCTTCACCGAGGCGTCGATGCGCGCGCGGGAGAACTCGTTGATGTCCAGGCCCTGGACGATCTCGTACGTGCCGTTCCTCGTGGTGACCGGGAAGGACGAGATGATGCCCTCGGGCACGCCGTAGGAGCCGTCCGACGGGATACCCATCGAGGTCCAGTCGCCCTCGGCGGTGCCGTTGATCCAGGTGTGCACGTGGTCGATGGCGGCGTTGGCGGCCGAGGCGGCGGAGGACGCGCCACGGGCCTCGATGATCGCGGCGCCGCGCTTGGCGACGGTCGGGATGAAGGTGTCGGCCAGCCACTTCTCGTCGTTGACGACGTCGGCGGCGTTCTTGCCGGCCACCTCCGCGTGGAAGATGTCGGGGTACTGGGTCGCCGAGTGGTTGCCCCAGATCGTCAGCTTCTTGATGTCGGAGACGGCGGCACCGGTCTTGGCGGCCAGCTGCGAGATCGCGCGGTTGTGGTCCAGGCGGGTCATCGCGGTGAAGCGCTCGGCCGGTACGTCCGGGGCCGCGGCCTGCGCGATGAGCGCGTTGGTGTTGGCCGGGTTGCCCACGACGAGGACCTTGATGTCGTCCGCGGCGTTGTCGTTGATGGCCTTGCCCTGCGGCTTGAAGATGCCGCCGTTGGCGGAGAGCAGGTCGCCGCGCTCCATGCCCTTGGTGCGCGGGCGGGCGCCGACGAGCAGGGCGACGTTCGCACCGGCGAAGCCGACGTTGGCGTCGTCGGTGATCTCGATGTTGCGCAGCAGCGGGAAGGCGCAGTCGTCGAGCTCCATCGCGGTGCCCTCGGCGGCCTTGAGGCCCTGCGGGATCTCCAGGAGGCGCAGGTTGACCGGCACGTCCGGGCCGAGCAGGTGGCCGGAAGCGATGCGGAAGAGCAGCGCGTAGCCGATCTGGCCGGCTGCGCCGGTCACGGTGACATTCACGGGAGTGCGGGTCATGGCGATCTCCGTTAGACAGCTGGCGGTGGCGGTCCCCGACCCCTGGTGCCGGGCCCCTGGTGCTGGACACCTCTGAATCTTGATGTGAAGAGATATCCAGCGATCAGGCTATCCGACCCGGGCCGCCCCGGCCGCCCGCCCCCCTGTGGCACGGCACACAACCGGTCACGCACCGCAGGCACGGGCGCCCCGCCCCGCACTCGTGCCCTGCCCAACGCCGTACCCATGCCGTACCCGCGCCGCCCCCACGCGCCGGGCCGGTCCGCCGCCGTTGCGCAACGATCACACCGTGCCGGAATGGTCACTTCCGTGCCACAGGCCCCAGTGATCCCTTGAACCCGCGTCCGCCGTCAATGACGCTGGAGGCAGGACGGGGCAAGGCCGCTCAAGCCACCGCATACCGGAGTTTCCCGACTTCCGCAGGAGTCCCGTCCGGGGGGTGTCCGTCCCTTCACGGGGGAAGGGACGGACACCCCGTCACCACGCGGGCCGGACCGTCACCGCACCTCAGCGGATCGTGAAGTGGACCGCGTCCTCCAGCACCGGAATGTCCAGCCACGGCTTGGGCTGGGCCATCAGCGCGAGCAGCACGATCAGGGTGCCCATCAGCCCGTACGTCACCAGGTCGGTGAACCGGGACCGTACGGCGAGCATGCCGACCGAGGGGACCGCCCAGCGCAGCGCGGCCCCTGTGAGGAGCGCGGCGCCGATCAGTATCGTGCCGATCCGGAACGCCTCGGCGAACGGGTCGGCGGCGACGATCAGCAGCCCGGCCCCGGCCGTGCAGAGCACGGTGAGCAGCGGCCACTGCCGGGCCGGGGCGGGCGCGTCGCCCGATGCCGCCCGGCCACCGCCCTCGGGACGCGCGGTGTCGCGGGTCAGCGACGGAAAGCGCCGCGTCCGGCGGGGGGCGGTGCTCCCCGCACCGGACTCCTCGGCCGCCGCACCGCCCGATTCGCCCGGCTCTCCCGATTCGATCGGCCCTCCGGACTCTTTCCGCTCTCCCGACTCGTTCCGCTCTCCCGGCCGGCCCTGCTCTCCGGGCTCGCGCAGCTGCTCGCCCCGCTCCCCGGGGCCCCCGTCCCCGGGGACGGACGCGGAGGCGGTGTCGGGAGCGGGAGCCGGATCGGCCCCGGCCGGACTCGTACCAGCACCCATGGGGTTCCTTCCGGTTCGGGTCAGCCCGCGGTCGCGGCGGCGTCGGCGGCCTCGGCGGCCGTCCGCTCGGCTGCCTCGACCACGTTGACCAGCAGCTGGGCGCGGGTCATCGGGCCGACACCACCGGGGTTCGGGGCGACCCAGGCGGCCACCTCGGCGACTCCGGGGTGCACATCGCCGACGATCTTGCCGTTCTCGTCGCGGCTGACGCCGACGTCGAGCACGGCGGCGCCCGGCTTCACGTCCTCGGGCTTGATCAGGTGGGGCACCCCGGCGGCGGCCACGATGATGTCGGCCTGCCGGAGGTGGGCGGAGAGATCACGCGTACCGGTGTGGCACTGGGTGACGGTGGCGTTCTCGGTCTTACGGGTCAGCAGCAGCGGGATCGAGCGGCCGATGGTGACACCGCGTCCGACGACCACGACATGCGCGCCGTTGATCTCCACACCGTGGGCACGGAGCAGCTGGACGACACCCTGCGGGGTGCAGGGCAGCGGGCCGGTCTCGTTGAGGACCAGCCGGCCGAGGCTCATCGGGTGCAGGCCGTCGGCGTCCTTGGCCGGGTCCATCAGTTCCAGGACCCGGTTGGTGTCGATGCCCTTGGGGAGCGGGAGCTGAACGATGTAGCCCGTGCATTCGGGGTTGGCGTTGAGCTCCCGTACGACCGCCTCGATCTCCTCCTGGGTGGCGGTGTCGGGGAGTTCGCGCTGGATGGAGCCGATGCCGACCTGCGCGCAGTCGCGGTGCTTGCCGTTCACGTACCAGCGGCTGCCCGGGTCGTCCCCGACGAGCAGGGTTCCCAGGCCGGGGACGATGCCCTGCGCCTTGAGGGCCGCCACACGGACGGTCAGATCGGATTTGATCGCGGCAGCGGTGGCCTTGCCATCGAGAATCTGGGCAGTCATGTTCCCATCCTCGCGGATGACCCCGCCCGCATACCAATTGCGGGTCCCCCATGGACACAAGGTTGCACTTGCACAACACCTGAAGGGCCGGACTGGACAAACTTACGTGCGGCTTATAACGATGATATTCGCAGTGCCGCGGTAGTACGGGGGGCGGACCGCTGACCTGTTCCTTCCTCCGTGTGGCCGTATCCGTCCCCGCACGTCTGTTGAAGGAACACCCCATGAGCTTCGGAGACCCGAACAACCCGTACGGGCAGCAGCCCGGCCAGCCGCCCCAGGGCCAGCAGCCCGGTTACGGCTACCCGCAGCAGGCTCCCCAGGGTGTCCCGCAGCAGGGTTACGGCTACCCCCAGCAGCAGCCCGGCCAGCCCTACGGCGGCGGTTACCCGCAGCAGGCCGGCTACGGCGGCATGCCCGAGCTGGCCCACTGGGGCCTGCGCCTGGGCGGGCTCATCATCGACGGGCTGATCCTCGCGATCCCGTACGCCGTGGTGGCCGTGGGCGGCGCCATGGGCGACGGCGCGGGGGGCATCCTGGCCATCATCGGCTTCCTCGGCCTGATAGGCGTCGCCATCTGGCTGCTGTACCTGGAGGGCTCCACCGGCCAGACCATCGGCAAGAAGGCCGTGGGCATCCGCCTGCTGCGCGAGGCCGACGGCCGTCCGCTCGGCTTCGGCATGGCCTTCGTGCGCCGCCTGGCCCACTTCCTGGACAGCGCCGCCTGCTACATCGGCTGGCTGTGGCCGCTGTGGGACTCGAAGAAGCAGACGTTCGCGGACAAAGTCTGCTCGTCGGTGGTCGTCAAGGCCGGCTGACCCCGCCCCGACCCGCTCGCACCGGAGGCCGCGACCCGTTCAACGGGTCGCGGCCTCCGCGCGTTTCCCGTGCCCTGTCGGCACGAGCGGCAGGAGCGGTCGTCCCACGGGAACGGCCGTCCCGGACGGGAGCGGCCGGAGCCGACGGTGGCCGGCCGGGCTCAGCGGCCGGGGATGTCCGACGGGGCCGGTGTCGTGCGCTCCATGACCACGAAGCTCCCGGCCCGGTGCTTGAGCCGGTACTGCGCCTCGGGGTGGAGCTGCTCGGCGTACGCCACCGGGTCGGTGATCGGCCGCGACCAGCCGAAGTCCAGGTTGACGGCGACGATGTCGGGGGCCGTGCCCGGGGCCCCGCCGATCCAGTAGACGGTGCGGTCGCCCGTGAGGTGCGCCATCAGCGTGATGTCCGTCTCGACCCGCGCCCCGGCGGGAATGGCCTCCAGCGCCTCCCGGGCCGCGTGGACGCGGGCGTCGGTGCGGTAGGTCTCCGGACGCAGCACGTCGCGCAGCGGCAGATGCTGGGTGAGGGCCACGGCGATCGCGGTGGCGACGGGTACGGCGACCTTCGCGTACGAGGCGAGCCACGGCCGCGCGGAGTCGCGGCTGCGACGGATTCCGTCGGTCATGGCCAGGAACACCACGGGCATGAGGATGGCGCTGTAGTGCCAGACCATGCCCCAGTGGTGGGAGTCCTGGGACAGCAGGCGCCAGCCGAGCGTGGGCAGGACGAGCAGGATCAGGGGCGAGCGCAGCGCCATGAAGGCGGTGATGCCGACCAGGAAGACCAGCATCTCGATCTTGACCGAGGAGTTGAGGACGCCGAGGACGGAGTCGAACAGGGAGACGTCCTGCTCCCCGTTCTTGTCGATCTTCGTCCAGTAGTCGTACGTTCCCTCGCTGCTGGCCGCCGGTATCAGGACGAGGACGGTGACGGCGAAGGCCAGCACGCCGAAGGCCGCCAGCAGTGCGCCCTGGAGGCGGCGGCCGTACAGGAAGAGCAGAAGGCCGACGACGGCGACCGTGGCGCCCAGGTCCTCCTTGACCAGGACCAGCGGCAGGGCCCACAGGACGGCGGCCGTCCACCGCCGGGTGAGCAGGGCCCGGCAGACGAGCGCGAGCAGCGGTACGGCGAAGGCGATTTCGTGGAAGTCGGACTTCACCGCTTCCTGGAGTCCCCAGGACAGCCCGTACGCGACGGTGACGCACATGCCCGAACGGCCGCCCAGGATCTGCTGCGCGGTGCGGCCGACGACGACGGCGGAGGCGGCGAAGAGCGCGGCCTGCGCGAACAGCAGGGCCTCGGCGGACGGCCAGATCCAGTACAGCGGGGCGAGCAGGGCCACGACGGGGCTGAAGTGGTCGCCGAGTATCAGATAGCCGGGGCCCTTGATGTCGACGACGGGAGCGTTCAGGCCGGCGTACGCCCGTACCTCCTGCTCGAAGATCCCCAGGTCCCAGGAGGGCGAGCCGAAGTGGCTGTACTGGAGGTGCGAGTACAGGAAGTACAGCCCGCACAGCACCGCGGCGGCGATCAGATACGGGCGCAGGGGGACCCGGTCCGTGGCGGAGGCCGGGACCTCGTCCGGCGGACCGCCCGGTGCCGGTACGGCGGACCGGCCCGTCTTCCTCTTGTTCAGATCAAGCACGACGCCCCCGCAACGGATTTCCACGGCGGTTTATTAGAACAGAGGCGCGACCAAGACCTGAATTCCGGGATTTCCCGGACACGGCGCGGGCCGGGGGCCGCACCCCGGGAGCGGGGTGCGGCCGGGGCTCGGCGGCGGCTCAGTGGAAGAAGTGGCGCGTACCGGTGAAGTACATGGTCACGCCCGCCTTCTTCGCGGCCTCGATGACCAGTTCGTCGCGGACCGACCCACCGGGCTGGGCCACGGCCCTGATGCCGGCCGCGGTGAGGATCTCCAGGCCGTCGGGGAACGGGAAGAACGCGTCGGAGGCGGCGTACGCCCCGCGCGCCCGCTCCTCGCCCGCCCGCTCGACGGCGAGCTTGGCGGAGTCGACGCGGTTGACCTGGCCCATGCCGACGCCGACCGAGGCGCCGTCCTTGGCGAGCAGGATCGCGTTGGACTTGACCGCGCGACAGGCCTTCCACGCGAAGGCGAGCTCCTTCAGCTCGTCGGCGGAGAGGGCCTCACCGGTGGCGAGGGTCCAGTTGGCCGGGTCGTCGCCCTCGGCCTGGAGCCGGTCGGTGACCTGGAGCAGCGCGCCGCCGTCGATGGGCTTGACCTCGACCGGGGCGGCCGGGCCGTCGGGGCAGCGCAGCACGCGGATGTTCTTCTTGCGGGCCAGCACCTCGACGGCGCCGTCCTCGTACGCCGGGGCGACGATGACCTCGGTGAAGATCTCCGCGACCTGCTCGGCCATGGCGACGGTCACCGGCCGGTTGACGGCGATGACCCCGCCGAAGGCGGACAGCGGGTCACAGGCGTGCGCGTTGCGGTGCGCCTGCGCGACATCGTCGGCGATCGCGATCCCGCACGGGTTGGCGTGCTTGATGATCGCGACACAGGGCTCGGCGTGGTCGTACGCGGCCCGGCGCGCGGCGTCGGTGTCCGTGTAGTTGTTGTACGACATCTCCTTGCCGTGCAGCTGCTCCGCCTCGGCCAGGCCGCCGGCGCCCGAGGTGTAGAGGGCGGCGGGCTGGTGCGGGTTCTCGCCGTAGCGCAGGACGTTGCCGCGCTCGTACGTCGTGCCGAAGAAGTCGGGGAAGCCCGAGTCGTCGGCGGCGGCGTAGTCGGCCGCGAACCAGGAGGCCACGGCCACGTCGTACGCGGCGGTGTGCTGGAAGGCCTCCGCGGCCAGGCGCTTGCGGGCGCTCAGGTCGAAGCCGCCCGCCGCGACGGCGGCGAGGACGTCGGCGTACCGCTCGGGGCTCGTCACGACGGCCACGGACGGGTGGTTCTTGGCGGCGGCGCGGACCATCGAGGGGCCGCCGATGTCGATCTGCTCCACGCACTCGTCGTCCGAGGCGCCGGAGGCGACGGTCTCCTTGAACGGGTACAGGTTGACGACCACGAGATCGAACGGCTCCACGCCGAGCTCGGCGAGCTGCTCACGGTGGGTGTCCAGGCGCAGGTCGGCCAGGATGCCGGCGTGCACGCGGGGGTGCAGTGTCTTCACGCGGCCGTCGAGGCACTCGGGGAAACCGGTGAGCTCCTCGACCTTGGTGACCGGCACTCCGGCGGCGGCGATCCTCCCGGCGGTGGAGCCGGTGGAGACGAGCTCGACGCCCGCCTCGTGCAGACCGCGGGCGAGGTCTTCGAGCCCCGTCTTGTCGTAGACACTGACCAGGGCGCGGCGGATGGGCTTATTCACCGACATGACCGAGATGAACCTTTCGTCCCTCAATGCGATGGCCGTCACGGGCGAGTCGCCCCACGGCCTCGACGAGCAGCTTGCGCTCGACTTCCTTGATGCGTTCATGGAGAGCGGCTTCGCCCTCCGGCGTGTCCTCTTCGGTCACCTCGACCACGCCCTGCGCGATGATCGGACCGGTGTCGACGCCGTCGTCGACGAAGTGGACGGTGCAGCCGGTGACCTTCACGCCGTACGCGAGCGCGTCACGCACCCCATGGGCACCGGGAAAGCTGGGGAGCAGGGCGGGGTGCGTGTTGATGAACCGGCCGCCGAACGCGGCGAGGAACGTCCTGCCCACGATCTTCATGAATCCCGCGGAGACGACGAGGTCCGGGCGGTGCGCGGCCGTGGCGGCCGTGAGCGCCGCGTCCCACTCCTCACGGGTGGCATGGTCCTTGACCTTGCACACGAAAGTGGGCAGTCCGGCACGCTCGGCACGCTCCAGACCGACGATGTCGTCACGGTCCGCGCCGACCGCGACGACCTGGGCGCCGTAGCCCTCGGGATCGTCACCGATGGCGTCGAGCAGGGCCTGGAGATTCGTACCGGAGCCGGAGACCAGCACGACCAGGCGGGCCGGAGCGGCGGAGGGGGGCGGGGAGGCCACAGCTGGGCCCTTTCTCGCGTGGTAAGGCAGGTGCGATGTGCGTGCGGTGCTCTTTGTACGGTCGTACGAAAGAATCTCGCCCCTCGATACGGGGAACTCTACGAACGAGCCGACCGTCAGCAACGATACCGGCACACCCGGCGGCCCCCACGGGACGGGGGCGTGACCGGGAGGTAGCGTCAGGGGACAGCGAACCGCCCACCGGGCGGACGAACCGTCCTCGGGGCGGACATGACGAGATGGGGAAGACGTTCACCACATGCCGGACCGACGCCGCCGCACCGCCTTCCGCCTCTCTCGTTCCTCCGGTACGCCGGGTTCCTCCGGGCCGTCCGGCCCCTCGGGTACGCCGGGTTCCTCCGGCGGTCCGGGTCCGGCCGGGCCCACCGACGACAATCCGTTCGCGCCGCCGCCGGCGGACCGGCCCGACCAGCCCTGGCAGCCGCGCCATCCGTCCTCGCCCACGAACGGCGACGGCGACGGCGACGGCAAGGGTGACGGCTCCGGCAACGGCGGGTCCGGCGACCGCCCGGCCTGGGGCAGTCAGTGGAGCGACCAGCAGCCCGGCCGGGGCACCGGCGGCTTCGGCAGCCGCCCCGGCAGCGGCGCGGGCGGTGGCAAGGGCGGCCCCGAGGGCAACCCGGGCGGACTGCGCTGGGACCCGACCGACCCCGCCCAGCGGCGCGCCCGCTACGCGGTGCTCGGCGGCATGTGGGCGTTCTTCTTCGCCCTCTTCGACTTCCCGGAGATCGCCCTGCTCCTGGGCGCGCTCTCCGTCTACTGGGCCATCAGCGCCCTGCGCGCCAAGCCCCGGAGCCCGTCCGCGACGGAGGGCACGGCGGCGGCGACCGGCGCGGGCGCCCCTGCGGCGACCGGCCCGGCGGGGGCAGGGGCGGGCGCGGGCGACGGGGCCACGCCGCCCGCGACGGCCGGCCGGAGCGGCGGCAACCGGCCGCAGACCACGGCGGCGGTCAGCGGCCTGGTGACCGCCCTGCTCGCACTCTCGATCGTCGCGACGTCGTTCACGGTCCAGCTGGTCTACCGCGACTACTACACGTGCGTGAACGACGCCCTGACCAAGTCCGGCGCGCTGGCCTGCAACGATCTGCTGCCGAAGCCGCTGGAGCCCTTCTTCGGCGTCAAGAAGTAACCCCTCGGCCGGACTCCGGGGCCGCCGAGGGCGCCCGCGGCGGCGCCGGAGGCTCCGGCGGGTCAGCCAGGAGCTCCGGCGGGCCCGCGGGAAGCTCCGGCCGGTCCGCGGGAAGCTCCGGCCGGAAGTCGGCCATGAGCCCTCCGGGGCCCTGCCGGAGGGAAGCCCACCGGGCCTGTCCGGCCTCCTTCCCGTCGTGCCAGGGATCGGTCGGCAGGAAGTCGTACGGCTCGAACCCCGCGTCCGCCCCGGGTGCGGGGTCCGCCGGGCCGGACGCGGACACGGGACCGGGCGGGGCCGCGCCGCCGGCTCCTCCCGTCCCCTCCGCCCCGTCCCCGGCCCTGCGCCTCCGCCGCCACCGGCGCCGCCCGGTGGCCTCCGGAGCGGCCTCGTCGCTCCCGCCGTTCGCGTCGCGCACGGTGCCGCGTGCGCCGTCGCGCACGCCGCTCCGGCCGCCCTCGCTCCCGGGGGCAGGCGTCGGCTGTCGTGCGCCGGGCGCCACCGCGCCGGTCCGCTCCTCCGCCGCCTCCGGCCCGCTCCGACGTCGCCATGCCCACCCGGGCTCCCGCAGCCGCCACATCCGGAGCAGCAGCACCAGCGGTACGCCGATGACGGCCGTCCACGCCAGGGCGGCCGGGCCCGTCAGCCACCACACGGGCCCGAACTCCGCCAGTGCCCCGGTGCCGAGCGGCCCCCCGGCCATCGCCGTGAGCACCGCCGTACCGGCCCCGCACCCCCCTGCGGCGAGCCCCGTCACCAGCACCGTCTCCCCCGCGCTCCAGGCCCCGTCCCGTACCGCCGGTTCGGGCACCGCCCTGCGTACGGTGAACCAGGCGACCGCCAGCCCGGCCGCGAGGGGCACGGCCCCGGCCGCCCAGTTGGCGGGCGAACCCGGCCCCTGGTCCGGCAGCGCCGCCAGCAGCGGGAACTCGGGCAGGGCCGGGCTCCCGCCGAAGGCCATCGGGGTGACCGTGGCCCCCGTACCGAGCGCGAACCCCGGCCCCAGCCCGTACGAGGCACCCCACAGCGCGGCGTTCGGCACGAGCGCCAGGGCCAGCAGGAGCACGGCGAACCGCCCCGCCCAGTCGCCCGAGAGCGCGAGGAAGGTCCGCTGGGCCTCCTCCACGTGCCACACCAGCCCTGCGGCGACCACCAGCGCGCCACCGCCGAGCAGCACCATCACCCCGGCCGCGGCGGACCGGCACACCGCCTCGGCCCGGGTCCGGAACAGGGTGCGCGCGACCGCCTCCTGAATCCACAGCGGCGCCCAGAACGGCAGCGAGCCCAGCGCCCGCCCGCCCGCCGTCCACACCCCGGCCGCCGCGGCACCGGCCACCACAACGGCGAGCGGGAACGCCAGTGTGTCCGGGTCCGCGCTCAGCGAACCGTCCCGCGCATAGGCCACGGCAGCAGCCGCGACCAGCAGATACCCGGTCGTGACCGCGCCGAAGGCACCGGCCGGGGACGGTCTGGGGCGCCCCTCGTCGGGGTCCGCCGCGCCCCGGGCGGCCCGGTGCGCCAGCCAGACCGGCAGCAGGGAGAGCAGCAGCGGAACGGTCGCCACGGGGGCCGGGATGCCGCTGAGGGTGTCGGTTCTGACGAGTTCGGCGCCATGCGCGAGCAGCCAGAGCCCCGCCGCGACCTGGAGGGCTCCGCCGGGTCCGCTGTCCGGGTACGGAGAGCTGATCCACAGCACCATGACAAGCACGGCGAGCGAGCCGAGCCCGAGCCCCGCCGCGATCACCCCGCGCAGAAAAGCGGAGGCCAGCGCGGCGGGCCTGCCCCGCTCGGCCGACAACATCGGGCTGCGCTCGGTCACTTGGGTCACGCCGCCATGCTGCCAACGACACGCGCTTATTCCGTGTAACGGGCGAACGGCCGCTGTGTCGCTCAATATACGTTTATGTACTTTTTCACCCAGCGCAGCACCGCCGGGGGTCACCCATGACTCGGAGCACGACCGACACGGCCGCTGCCGACCCCCTGCCCTCCCCCAAGGAGCGCCGCAGGCTGCGTGAGGCGAAATCGCTGACCGAGGAGCAGGTCGCGGCGGCGGTCGGCGTCACGCGTGCCACCGTCCGCTCCTGGGAGACGGGGCGCACGAGCCCGCGCGGGCGCAAGCGCACGGTCTACGCCAGGCTCATCGGCTCCTCCGCCGAGAACGCCGCACCGACCGCTCGGGCCCCCCGCCCCACATTGACCACCTCGAACACCGGGGCGAATCCAGCCGCCGAGGGCGGGACCCGACCGCCGTCAACCTCGCCGGCCCCGAAGGCCCCGGCGGCCCCGGAGGCTTCAGCGGCTACGGCGGCTTCGGGGCCCGTGGAGGCTACGGCGGCGTCAGGGCCGGCGGGGACCGCCGAGCCGTCGGAGCCGGGCGCTTCCCGGCCTACGCCCGCCGCCCCGGCCCTCCGTCCGGAGTCCCCCGCGCCCGCCGCCCCCGCCGCATCCAGTACGCCCCCCGCGCCCCCCGCCTCCCCCTCGCCTCCCGCGCCCGCCCTGACCGGGCTCTCGCCGACCGAGGCGTTCGATGCCCTGTACAGCGGCTGCGCCCAGGGGCTCGTCCGCCAGACGTATCTGCTGACGGGCCGCCGCAACCTCTCCGTCGAGTCCGTCGAGCGCGCGTTCCAGCTGGCCTGGCACCGCTGGCCCGAGGTCGCCGTGGACCGTGACCCGGCGGGCTGGGTGCGGGCCGCCGCGTACGAGTACGCGATGTCGCCCTGGCACCGGCTGCGGCGCGCCCACCGTCACCCCGACCCACCACCCGCCGAGCCGGACCGGCGGGCCCTGCGCGACGCGCTGCTCGACCTGCCCCCCTCGTACCGCCGCACGCTGCTGCTCTACGACGGCGTGGGCCTGGATCTGCCGGAGACCGCGGCCGAGACCGAGGCCAGCACCCCGGCGGCGGCGGGCCGGCTGATGAACGCGCGGGCCGCCGTCGCCGAACGGCTGCCCGAGCTGGCGGGCTCCGCGTCACCGACGGAGCAGTCCGCGCTGCTGCACGAGAGACTGGGGGCGCTCGCCCTCGCCGGGCAGCTGCCCGCCCTGCCGCCCGCACGTACCGTGCGCACCGGAAGCGAACGCAAGGCCCAGCTCTGGACCCGGGCGGCCATCGCCTTCGCCGCGCTGCTCATCGGCGCGACGGGCTTCACCCTGCACACGGCCCCCACGCGGTACGAGCAACCGCTGGCGCCCCCGGAACGGGTCGGCGGCGTTCCACCGCGCGGCGGCCCTCAGAAGCTCACCTCCCAGGACCTGGAACTCCAGAGGACCCTGCGCGAGCAGTTCGCCAACGGCCCGGAACGGCTGGTGCCGCGGATTCCCTGACCGGCGGATTCCCTGACCGGCGGATTCCCGGCGAGCGCGGATTCGCGGACCGCGCGCATCTACCCGACCGGGCGGAACGGAAACGGCGCGGGCCCGTACCCCTTGTCCGGGGTACGGGCCCGCGCCGTCCGTGCGGTGCGACGCGGTGCCGGGGCGGCCGGGCCGCCGCGGCACGCGATCAGGCGCCGAGGATCTCGCGCGCCAGCTTGGCGGTCTCGGTCGGCGTCTTGCCGACCTTCACGCCGGCGGCCTCAAGGGCCTCCTTCTTCGCCTGGGCGGTGCCGGAGGAGCCGGAGACGATGGCGCCCGCGTGGCCCATGGTCTTGCCCTCGGGGGCGGTGAAGCCCGCGACGTAACCGACGACCGGCTTCTTGACGTTCTTCGCGATGAAGTCGGCGGCACGCTCCTCGGCGTCGCCACCGATCTCGCCGATCATCACGATGAGGTCGGTCTCGGGGTCGGCCTCGAACGCCGCGAGGGCGTCGATGTGCGTCGTACCGATGACCGGGTCGCCACCGATGCCGACGGCGGAGGAGAAGCCGATGTCACGGAGCTCGTACATCATCTGGTAGGTCAGCGTGCCGGACTTGGACACGAGACCGATGCGGCCGGGCTTGGTGATGTCGCCCGGGATGATGCCGGCGTTGGACTGGCCGGGGGTGATGAGACCCGGGCAGTTCGGGCCGATGATCCGGGTCTTGTTGCCCTTGGCGCCCGCGTGCGCCCAGAAGGCGGCGGAGTCGTGGACGGCGATGCCCTCGGTGATGACGACCGCGAGGGGGATCTCGGCGTCGATCGCCTCGACGACGGCGGCCTTGGCGAAGGCCGGCGGCACGAAGAGGACGGAGACGTCCGCGCCCGTCTTCTCCATCGCTTCCTTGACGGAACCGAAGACCGGGACCTCGGTGCCGTCGAAGTCGACGGTCGTGCCGGCCTTGCGCGGGTTCACGCCGCCGACGATGTTGGTGCCGTCAGCCAGCATGAGCTTGGTGTGCTTCATGCCCGTGGCGCCGGTCATCCCCTGGACGATGACCTTGCTGTCCTTGGTGAGGAAGATAGCCATGGTGTTGGAGTCCCTCGTCCCTTACTTCGCAGCCGCGGCGAGCTCGGCGGCCTTGTCGGCCGCGCCGTCCATGGTGTCCACACGCTGCACGAGCGGGTGGTTGGCGTCGGAAAGGATCTTGCGACCCAGCTCCGCGTTGTTGCCGTCGAGACGCACGACCAGCGGCTTCTCGACCTTCTCGCCCTTGGACTCGAGCAGCGCCAGAGCCTGGACGATGCCGTTGGCGACCTCGTCGCAGGCGGTGATGCCGCCGAAGACGTTGACGAAGACGGACTTGACGTCCGAGTCGCCGAGGATGATCTCCAGGCCGTTCGCCATGACCTCTGCGGAGGCGCCGCCACCGATGTCGAGGAAGTTGGCGGGCTTCACGTTGCCGTGGTTCTCACCGGCGTACGCGACGACGTCCAGGGTCGACATGACCAGACCGGCACCGTTCCCGATGATGCCGACCTCGCCGTCGAGCTTGACGTAGTTGAGGTTCTTGGCCTTGGCGGCGGCCTCGAGCGGGTTGGCCGCGGCCTTGTCCTCCAGGGCCTCGTGGCCGGGCTGGCGGAAGTCGGCGTTCTCGTCGAGCGAGACCTTGCCGTCCAGCGCGATGATGTCGCCGGAGGCGACCTTGGCCAGCGGGTTCACCTCGACGAGGAGCGCGTCCTCGGCGACGAAGGTGTCCCAGAGCGTGACCAGGACCTCGGCGACCTTCTCGGCCACCTCGGCCGGGAACTTCGCCTGGGCCACGATCTCGCGGGCCTTCTCGATGGTGACGCCGGAGTTGGAGTCGACCGGGACCTTCGCGAGGGCCTCGGGGGTCTTCTCCGCGACCTCCTCGATGTCCATGCCGCCCTGCACCGAGGCCATGGCCAGGAAGGTGCGGTTGGTGCGGTCGAGGAGGTACGAGACGTAGTACTCCTCAAGGATCTCCGGCGCGGTCTCGGCGATCATCACCTTGTGGACCGTGTGGCCCTTGATGTCCATGCCGAGAATGTCGGTCGCACGCGCGACCGCCTCGTCGGGGGTGGCGGCCAGCTTGACGCCGCCGGCCTTGCCTCGGCCACCGACCTTCACCTGCGCCTTGACGACAGACTTGCCGCCCAGCCGCTCGGTCGCCTCGCGGGCTGCCTCAGGCGTGTCAATGACTTCACCGGCCAGCACCGGTACACCGTGCTTGGCGAAGAGGTCCCTCGCCTGGTACTCGAACAGGTCCACGCGCGTCCGTCCCTTTTAGTGGTCTCGCGGTTGGTTTTCTGCGTGGGCGTGCCGCGAAGGGCATCGTGACTGCGCTGTCACCAGGAATGCGCACACGGTGTCCGAGTACGCGGCATGTCCATCCGGCAGGTTATCCCCGCGCTCCACAGGACCCTAAATCGCAGATCACACCTGAGCGGTGATTACGGTCACAGGTCGCGCCGGTGGCCGCGTCGCCGGGGGCGAAACCGCACGTCGGCAGGGGTCACCGAGGGTTTTCCCTGTCCGGTACGGGCAGCGGCCTCTTCTCGATCGCCGCCGCCATGATGTCCGGGAACAGATCCGGCGTGCAGGCGAACGCGGGCGTGCCGAGCGCACCGAGCGCCGCCGCGTGCTCCCTGTCGTACGCGGGCGCGCCCTCGTCGGAGAGTGCGAGCAGCGTCACGAACTGCACCCCCGACGCCTTCATCGCGGCGACCCGCTTGAGCATCTCGTCCCGTATCCCGCCTTCGTAGAGGTCGCTGATGAGGACGACGACCGTGTCGGCGGGGCGGGTGATCCGGGACTGGCAGTAGGCGAGCGCCCGGTTGATGTCCGTACCGCCGCCGAGCTGGGTGCCGAAGAGGACGTCGACCGGGTCGTCGAGCTGGTCGGTGAGGTCGACCACCGCCGTGTCGAAGACGACGAGCCGGGTCGCCAGGGTGCGCATGGAGGCGAGGACGGCGCCGAACACGGAGGCGTGGACGACGGACGCGGCCATCGAACCCGACTGGTCGACGCACAGGATGACGTCCTTCTCCACGGACCGGGCGGCGCGTCCGTAGCCGATGAGGCGTTCGGGTACGACGGTGCCGGCCCCGTCCGTGCCCGGAACGGTGAGGTAGTTCTTGAGATTGGCCCGGATGGTGCGGTCCCAGTCGATGTCCCGGTGACGCGGCCGGCTGATCCTCGCCGAACGGTCCAGCGCTCCGGTGAGGGTGGTCCGGGTACGCCCCGCGAGGCGCTTCTCCAGGTCCTCGACGACTTTCCGTACGACGGCCCGCGCGGTCTCCTTCGTCGTCTCCGGCATGGCCTTGTGGAGCGAGAGCAGGGTGCCGACGAGGTGGACGTCGGCCTCGACGGCCTCCAGCATCTCCGGCTCCAGCAGCAGCGCCGACAGGCCGAGGCGGTCGATCGCGTCCCGCTGCATGACCTGGACGACGGAGCTGGGGAAGTACGTACGGATGTCACCGAGCCAGCGGGCGACGGACGGGGCGGAGGCGCCGAGTCCCGCCGAGCGCTCGCTCCCGCCGCGGCTGCCGGGCTTCTTCTCCCCGCCGCCGTAGAGCGCGCCCAGCGCGCTGTCCATCGCGGCGTCCCTGCCGGTGAGCGTGCACCCGGTGCTCTCGGCGCTGTCCGCGCCGAGCACCATCCGCCAGCGGCGCAGCCGTTCGCCGTCGGCAGGGACCTCCGCCGTCCGCGCCGTCATCCCGCTCGCCCCTTCCGTTTCCCGCACGGTGCCCGCCCCTGTCGTGTCCGCCCCGGTCGTGCCCGCCCCTGTCGTGTCCGCCGTCATGCGCTCGCCTCCAGCTCTCCGGCGTTCGTCCCGTCCGGTACGGCGGGCCCGGCGGCGAGGCCGAGCAGCAGCCGCAGCACCGGAACCACCGCGTCCGCTCTGGTCCCGTCGAGGCCGGGGCCGAAGCCCGGCGCGGCGGGGTCCGCGCCGCCTTGCCGGTGCCCTTCGGGGGCTGTCGGCCCCCGGCGGACCAGCTCGCCCAGGGTGCGCCGTACGCCCGGCTCATAGGCGGAGAACGTGCGGCGCAGCAGCGGCAGCACATCGGTGAAGGTGTCCGCGGGGACACCGGTGAGCCAGGCGTCGACCAGGCCGAGCAGCCGCTCGTCATGGACGAGCAGCATGCCGCCGCCCGCCGCTCCGCCGACGAAGCCCTCGATCCAGGCCGCCGCGTCGGGCGGCGGGGTGCCGGGCGAGAGGGCGAGGCCCATGAGGAGCGCCGCCTCGTCCTCGGCCAGCCGTCCCTCGTCGAGCAGCAGGCGGGTGGCGCGTCCGCGGATGACACCGGCGACGGTGTCCCGGCCGGCCAGCTTGCGCAGCACGGCGGACCAGCGCTCCCGCAGTCCCCCGGCGGGCACGGCACCGGCGAGCAGCCCGATCGCGGTGTGCACCCCGTCCATCTGCCGGCGCAGCGCTTCGGCACCGTCCGCGTCGAGTCCTGTGCAGGCGGGCGGCAGGCCGACACAGATCCGCTCGGCGAGCCCGGCGGCGACCTCGCCGAGCGCGGCCGTGTCCGTGGACCGGACGTCCCCGTACCGCAGGGAACGGGCGAGTGCGGGCAGCGCGTCGGCGAGGTGGCCGACGTCCGCGTCGAGTGCGGCCCGGTCGGCGAGGGCCCTCATCACGACGGGCAGTGCCTCGGGCAGCCCGGCCAGCAGGCAGCGCTCGGCGAGGGCGGTCACCTCCGACAGCGCGGTGGCCGACAGGGCTTCGGACTCGGCCTTCGCCGTGGCCGCGGAGAGCACGGTGGTGCCCCACACCCCGGCCTCCGCGACCCGGACATGCAGCTCGGGCTCCCAGCGCAGCCGCCAGCTCTCCCGGAACGTACCGGTGCTGCCCCGGCCGGTGGTCGTCTCGCCCCATCCGACGGCGAGCAGGCGGAGGCGGTGCAGCAGCCGGCTGCGGGCGGCGTCCGTGTCCTTGCGGAGGTCGAGGTCCACCTCCCGTTCCACCGCTTCCGGTTTGAGCCGGAGGGTGCGCCGCTGTCGTGTCAGGTCGCGTTGCAGCGGGACGGCGGGGGCGCTGTCGGGGACTTCGCCGAGGGTCTCGCCGACGATGAGCCGGTCCCGCACGAGAGCGAGCGGCACATCGGAGCCCTCGCACATCACGGCCCGGACGGCGTCGGTGACCTCGCCGAGCCCGGGGAGCGGCCGGCCCCGCATGGCCGCGAGGGTCTCGGCGAGTCTGACCGCCTCGATGACATGGGCGGTCGAGACGAACCGGTCCTCGTCGCGCAGCAGCCCGGCGACCTTGGTCATCCAGCGCTCGACCGGCCGGTCGGCCGCGCCGAAGAGATGGCCGTACCAGCCGGGTGAGTCGATTCCGGCCCCGTATCCGCTGTGCCGGGCGAGCCGGCGGTGGGTCCAGGGCACCCAGGTCAGTTCGACCTTGACCTTCGGGAGTCCCTTGAGCAGGGCCCGGTCGGCGGTGACGGTGGACCGGGCGGCGAGCGCGGGCACGTGCCAGGCGCCGCAGACGACCGCGATGTCGTCCCCGAACTCCTTGCGGGCGGCGCGCAGCTGGATCCGCATGCAGGCTTCGCGTACGGCGTCGCGGGGGTGGCCACCGTCCCCGTACACCTCGCGCAGCGCGGTCATGGCCTCGGCGAGCACGGCGAACGGGGCCCGTGGATCGGCGGGGGCGCCGTCCGACGCGCGGTGCTCGACGACGTCCTCCCACCAGCGCTCCGGGTCGTCGTATCCGGCGGTCCGGGCGAGGACACCGATCGGGTCGACGGCGGGCGGGAGCGGCCCCAGGAGGTCCCCCGCGCCGTCGCCGTCGCCGTCGCGGCTGTCGCCGTCCTCACCGCGCACGGTGTCCCCGGTGTCCCCGGCGTGGTCGGAGTGGTCGGCGGCGGGACCGGGGCCGGGGCCGGGGGGACCCGCCGCGGTCTCCTTCAGTGCCAGCGAGTGCGCCGCGGGCAGGTCGATGAAGCGCACCGGGACGTCGTGGGCCAGCGCCCAGCGGATCGCCACCCACTCGGGCGAGAACTCCGCCATCGGCCAGAACGCCGCCAGCCCCGGGTCGTCCACGGCGTGGGCGAGCAGCGCGACCGGCGGACGCGTCTGCGGATCGGCGGCGAGCGGCAGCAGAGCGTCGCCCTCCGGCGGCCCTTCGATGAGCACGGCACCCGGCCGGGCCGCGTCCAGCGCGGCGAGAACCGCGCGGGCCGATCCGGGGCCGTGATGGCGCACCCCCAGCAGCAGCGGCCCGGTGGCCGCGGTACGCGCGGTCATACGGAGACCTCGCGGCAGGCGCGGTAGAAGTCCTTCCAGCCGTCCCGCTCGCGGACCACGGTCTCCAGATACTCCTGCCAGACCACGCGGTCGGCCGCCGGGTCCCGGACGACCGCGCCGAGGATTCCGGAGGCGACGTCGCCGGGGCGCAGGATGCCGTCGCCGAAGTGGGCGGCGAGGGCGAGACCGTTCGTCACGACGGAGATGGCCTCGGCCGTGGAGAGCGTCCCGGAGGGGGACTTGACCTTGGTGCGCCCATCGGTGGTGACGCCGTCGCGCAGTTCGCGGAAGACCGTCACCACACGCCGGATCTCGGCCATGCCCTCGGGAGCCGCCGGAAGGTCGAGCGAGCGGCCGATCTGGTCGACGCGGCGGGACACGATGTCGACCTCGGCGTCGGGTGTCGCGGGCAGGGGCAGGACGACGGTGTTGAACCGGCGGCGCAGCGCGCTGGAGAGCTCGTTGACCCCGCGGTCCCGGTCGTTGGCCGTGGCGATGAGGTTGAAGCCCCGGACCGCCTGTACCTCCTGGCCCAGTTCGGGGACGGGGAGGGTCTTCTCGGACAGGATCGTGATGAGCGCGTCCTGCACATCGGCGGGGATACGGGTCAGCTCCTCGACCCGGGCGGTCATGCCCGTGGACATGGCCCGCATGAGCGGGCTGGGCACCAGCGCCTCCCGGCTGGGGCCGTGGGCGAGCAACTGCGCGTAGTTCCAGCCGTAGCGGACGGCTTCCTCGGGTGTCCCGGCGGTGCCCTGGACGAGCAGGGTCGAATCGCCGCTGACGGCTGCGGCCAGGTGCTCGGACACCCAGGTCTTGGCGGTGCCGGGGACACCGAGCAGCAGCAGGGCACGGTCGGTGGCGAGCGTGGTCACGGCGACTTCCACGAGGCGGCGCGGGCCCACGTACTTCGGCGTGATCACCGTCCCGTCGGGCAGTGTCCCGCCCAGCAGATAGGTGGCGACGGCCCACGGCGAGAGGCGCCAGCGGACGGGCCGGGGCCGGTCGTCGGCAGCGGCCAGGGCCTTGAGCTCGTCGGCGAACGCGTCCTCGGCGTGCGGCCGCAGGACCTCGGCCGCGGTGGTTCCGGTGTTCTCGGGCACGGTCATGGCTCCCCCTCCAGATCGGTCGACCTGATGTGGTTCCCACCGTGCACCATGCCACTGACAATCGGCCCCGACCGCGGGTCGGGGCCGATATGACGGCAGTTGAGGAAGGGTCAGCCGACGATCGGGGACACGGCGACGCAGCCGCCGGCCGTGAGCATGCCCTCGCCCTTGGCCTCCTTGATGACCTTGCCCTTGTACGTGATGGTGCAGGTGACGTCGGCGCCCCCGGCCTCCAGCGCGAACGGCATGACGGCGGGCGGCATGATGCCGGTCAGCGTCACGGTCTTCTTCCACGGCAGCGTGGGCGCCTTGACCGTTTCGAGCTTCGGCTCCATGGCCTCGCCCTCGCCGCCGTGGAACTGGATCTCGTCGACGCCCGTGCCGGTGACCTCGTAGGTGACCTCGTACTTCTCGGTCACGGTCTTGTCGACCGCCTTGTCGACGGCCTTGTCGACCGTCTCGGAGGAGCAGGCGCCGAGACCGAACACGAGACCGGCGACCGCGACCGCGCCGGCTGCGGTACGGGCGGTGCGGGACATACGGGTGGTGCTGATGGAGCGGTTCATTCTGGGATCCCCCCTGGATCGGATGTCCGAATGCCGGAGCTCGCAGAGAAACGCAAAGGAAAAGCAAAGTCAAGTTGAGCCAGTCCCGCCAAGTTCGCAGGTCACGGGCGATTGTCAGTGGGGCGCCCTACCGTCGTTCCCATGCTGCGATCTCACGGGGGAGAACCCTCGCGCGCCGACGGCCCGGTGGCGCGCTGGACGGTGGAGCAGGTATTGGCCCTGGCTCCTGACGACGCCTCGCGCAAGGCGGGGAGCAGGCTCGGTTCGGCGGGGCCGTGGTCGGACGGCGGTTTCGACGGTTCGGGTGCGGTGTGGGGGCTGTGCAAGGGGAGCGGGGGCAAGCCGTATCGGACGGTGGTCGACACCACCGGCCCGGCGTACAGATGCAGTTGCCCGAGCCGCAAGTTCCCGTGCAAGCACGCGCTGGGGCTGCTGCTGCTCTGGGCGGGCGGCGATGCGGCGATCGGGCCGGGGGAGGCCGCCGAGTGGGCCGGTGAGTGGCTCCAGGGACGTCGCGTGCGCGCGGCGGAGAAGGGCCCTTCGGCGTCGGACGCGGCACCGGGACCGGCCGATCCGGAGGCCGTCAGGAAGCGTGCGGAGCGCCGGGCCGAGCGGATAACCGGCGGCGCCGAGGAGTTGGAGCAGCGCCTCGCCGATGTGCTGCGAGGGGGCCTCGCGTCGGCCGACCGGGCGGGGTACGGGCTCTGGGAGGAGACCGCGGCCCGCATGGTCGACGCCCAGGCCCCGGGACTGGCGGCCCGGGTGCGGGAGTTGGGGGCGATCCCCGCGTCCGGTCCCGGCTGGCCGGTACGGCTGCTGGAGGAGTGCGCGCTGCTCCATCTGCTGGACACGGCCTGGCTGGGCCTGGACCGGCTGCCCGACGGCCTGGCCGCGACCGTGCGGACGAGAGTGGGGCTGCCCGCCGCCGCCGAGGGTCCCCCGGTCCGTGACCACTGGCTGGTCCTGGCGCAGCACGACATCCCGGACGGCAAGATCGTCGCCCGCCGGATCTGGCTGTACGGGCGGGAGTCGGGCCGCACCGCGCTGCTGCTCTCCTTCGGGGCACCGGGGCGCCCTCCCGGCCAGGCCCTGCCCGTGGGCGTCACGCTGGAGGCGGAGCTCACGCCGTATCCGGGGTCCGGGCAGCCGAGGGCGGAGCTGGGCCGTCAGTTCGGCGCACCGACACCGTCGGGGACCCCTCCGCCGGGCGCCGGCACGGCCGCCGCGCTCGCCGCGTACGGGGACGCCCTGCGGCACGATCCCTGGCTGGAGGCCTGCCCCGTCACCCTGCGCGATGTCATACCCGTGCCGTCGGGGGACGGTTGGCAGCTGGCCGACGCGCGGGCCGAGTCCGCCGTGCCCGTGGCACCGGCCGCGCTGTCCCGGCCCGGCCTGTGGAAGCTGGTCGCGCTCTCCGGCGGCGGCCCGGTCACCGTGTTCGGTGAGGTCGGCCACCGGGGCTTCGACCCGCTCGCGGCCTGGACCCCGGGCGTCGGAGGCGGGAGCGGGAGCGGCGAGGAACCCGTACCGCTCATCTGACCCGGTCCACGGCCCCCTCCCCCAACCCGCCCCCGCCCCCGCCCCCGGGCCACCCCGCCCCCGCCCCGCCTCAGTGAACCTCTCGCCGCCCGCGCGTTCTTGCACTCCTGCGACCACCGAACACGGAGGGGGACCGATGCCCCGTACGAACACCGACACCGGCACCGACATGAGTACGGACCCGGACACGGACAGGTCCGCGCCGGCGGACACGACCGCGTCCGCAGCCGCGCACACGGCGTGGGAGGACCTGGTCACCTCGGCACTGCTGGGGACCGACCGCCGGCCCCCGGCCTTCCCCGGGGGCGGCCCCGCTCCGGCGGACAGCGCGGCGACCGCTCCGGCCGCGCTGCTGGACGCCGCCGCGCTGCACACCGTGCGACGCAGGGCCGGACTGCTGCCCGCGCGTCCGGGCGCCCGGCCCGTCCCCGCGGCCGGCGACACGCGTCCGCCGCTGCCCGCGGCGGCCCGGCGCAGGCTCGCCCAGCTGCTCGCCGACCGTGCCGCACCGTCCGGCGGCGGACGGCGCGGCACGACGCCCGACCTCACCGAACTCATCCCGCAGTGGCTGGCCATTGCCAATCTGCGCGGTTTCCGGGCCCCGGCCGCGCTGCTGCCGCCGTTGCTGGACGCGGCGCGGGCCCGCACGGACCTGCGCCCGCAGGCGCTCACCTTCGCCGGGCCCCTCGGCCTGTGGCTGGCCGGGCTGAATCCGGAGTGGAAGTTCGCCCTGCGCAGCTCCTCCGGCGGCTCTCCGCGCCCCGACACCACGGACCCGCGGGCGGTGCGCCGGCTGTGGGAGGAGGGCCTGTTCGCGGAGCGGGTCGCGCTGCTGGACGCCGTACGGGCGCAGGACCCCGGCGCCGGGCTCACCCTGCTGGCCACCACCTGGTCCACCGAGCGGGCCGAGGACCGGCTGATGTTCCTCGACTCGCTGCGGACGGGCCTGTCCGGCGCGGACGAACCCTTCCTGGAACAGGCGCTGTCCGACCGCGGCCGCAATGTCCGCTCGACCGCCGCCGAACTCCTGTCCGCGCTGCCCGCTTCCGCGCTGGCCGGGCGGATGGCTGCCCGAGCGACCTCGTGCGTGAATCCCGACCGTACGGGCGGCGGGGCCTCCATCGCCGTGGAGGCCCCGCACGAGTGCGACAGCGGGATGCAGCGCGACGGTGTGGTGCCGGTCCCGCCGGCCGGCCGCGGGGAACGGTCCTGGTGGCTCGGCCAGCTGGTGGAGGCGGCCCCGCTGGCTGTCTGGCACCAGCAGTTCGCGGGGCGTACGGCGCACGAGATCGTGGCCCTGCCCGTCGCCGACGACTGGGCCGGGGAACTGCACGCGGCCTGGTGCCGGGCAGCGGTGCGGCAGAGGAACGCGGAGTGGGCCCGAGCGCTGCTCGGCGCCCCCTCGACACCCCCGTCCAACGCTCCCGGGACGGCCTCGCTCGCCGAGCGCTCGAAGCTCCTGGTCACCCTGCCCGGCGCCGAACGCGCGGGATGGGTCGCGGATTTCATCGCCGCGCACGGACTGTCCGAGGCCTTCCAGCTGCTCGGGGTCTGCGCGGTGCCCTGGGCCGGGCCCCTCGGCCGTTCGGTGGTCGACGCGCTCGACATCGCCCGGGACGCCGGGAGTTACCCCTGGAGCTTCAGCGGAGTGATGGGGCTCGCCGAGCGCTGTCTGGACCCGGTGGAGGCGGATCGCCTGGAGGTCCTCACGGCCACCCAGGACGAGCCGGAAGGCGCGTCACCGGGGGCGGGCGGCTACTGGTCGGAGGCCTTCCAGCGGCTGGTCTCCACGCTGCGCCTGCGGGCCGCGATGGATGCCGAACTGGCCTGAGCAGCCAGTCCGGCGGGCGTCCGCCGGGCCGGTTCAGGCTTCCGCGGGCTGACGGACGTTGGCGTTCACCCAGGTGACGATCGAGGCCGTCGTCGCGCCGGGAGTGAAGATCTCCGCGACGCCCTGCTCCTTCAGCGGCGCGATGTCCGCCTCGGGGATGATGCCGCCGCCGAACACCTTGATGTCCTCCGCTTCGCGCTCCTTCAACAGTTCGATCACCTTCGCGAAGAGCGTGTTGTGCGCCCCGGAAAGGATCGAGAGACCGATCGCGTCGGCGTCCTCCTGGATCGCCGTGTCCACGATCTGCTCGGGGGTCTGGTGCAGCCCGGTATAGATGACCTCCATACCGGCATCCCGCAGCGCCCGCGCGATCACCTTGGCTCCACGGTCGTGGCCGTCGAGTCCCGGCTTGGCCACCACCACACGAATCGGACCGGTCACACCCATCACTGCCTCCACATGGTCTCCCGCGCCTGAAGGGCCGGGGATGTGAACGAACGTTATCCACAGCATCCCGCAAGCCGCCGTTTCGCGGTGGACGGGGAGGGGGAAATCACATGGGAGACATGTTCGTCACGCGCCGTTCCCCGCACCCCTGGACACCCCCACCGCACGGGTACGGACGCGAGTGGTGCCGCTACGAGGTCGCCGTACCACCGCGCCGCCAGCCGCGCGGCACGGTGGTACGGCCCATCGGCAGCCACTGCCCCCGCCGCGCCGCCCGCCTCATCTCCGCACCGCCCGCGTCATCACCGCGCCCTCTCGTACCCTCCGGCGCAGCCGGCGCCGCCCCCGCGCCGTCCTCGCACCACCACACCCCCCTCGCACCCCCGCGCCGGACCCTCGCGCGGCACGGCCGCCCGTGCTCGCACTCCGCCGAATAGAACACTCCTCGAACAAAGCGCCAAGGCTCCGTAGGCGGTCCACCGAAAGGCGGCTGATTGCCCGTTTCCTGGGGCCCAAAACCTGCCGAAGATTGTCGTCGTCACGTACCGCCGGGTACAGTCGCGGCCACTGCTTTCCCCCTGGGGTCTCTCCACCTGACCCCGAGCAGGCCCTGCTGCCGAGGCGAGAGAGAAGTTGGTGAACGACCAGCACCCCCACGCCGGACACGTCGGACACGACGGTGAGTCAACCGGCAGCTTCGACACCGATCCGCTCTTCGGTGTACTTCCCGACGGTCAAGACAGCAGTTACCAGACGGGCTACGCGACCGGGTACAGCGGCTACGACACCGCGTACGCCACCGGGGCACCGGGGCACAGCGGCCAGTACGACGCCACCCAGTGGGCCACGGGCGCGCAGCAGACCGCTCCGTACGACGCCTACCCCCCCCAGGCGCAGCCCCAGCAGCCGTACGACGCTTCGGCCTCCTGGACCTCCGAGCCGGGAATCCCGGCGCAGGCGGGTGCCCCGGATGTCTCGGGCCAGTGGGACAGCACCGCCTGGCAGCAGACCGGCGGGCAGCAGACCGGCCAGTGGGCCGCGACCGACACGGGCGCGTTCCCCACCACGACCTTCAGCACCGCGTCGTACGAGACGGGTTCCTACGACCTCCGCGCGCACGACACGGGCACGCACGACACGGGCGCCTACGCGACCGCTTCGTACGGCACGGGTTCCTACGACACCGGGACCTACGACACGGGTTCCTACGCGACGACGACGGCCTACGGCACCGGGACGTACGACTCCGGCGCCTACGACGCCACCGCCTGGAACTCCGGCGCCACGCCCGGGAGCGCGCCGTACGAGCCGGAACAGACGTCCTACCCCCTGTACGAACAGCGGACGGCCTCCACCGAGACGGCCGGAGCGCCGCCGGAGGCACCGACCGAGGCGCCGGCGACGGCGGAGTTCGCCGTCCTGGAGTCCGAGGCGCCGGAGTCCGCGGCCGGCGGGTCCGGCACCGGCGGATACCGGGCGGAGGAGTACGAGGCGGCCGAGTACGGGCCGGACGAGTACCGGGCGGACGCCCCCGACCCCGGTCCCGGCATCGACAAGCTCGGCACCGTCACCATGGAGCGCGCCGTCGACTCCCCCCGGCCGGTGGCCCGCTCCGCTTCGCGCAGCCGCGCGCGGCGCCGTTCCCCCGCCAAGCGGTCCGCGCTCCTCACCGTCGCCGTCCCCTCCGCCTGCGTGATGAGCGTCGCGGGCATCGCGGCCGCCTCCGTCGGCGGACTCGGCGAGACCGAGGAGCGGCAGGACGACACCATCTCGATGGCGGTCGCCGACCCCAGCACCGTCAAGCCCGTCGCCGCGAACAACAAGCTGGACACCCAGCTCGCCCGGCTCAGCGCCGATGCCGACGACTTCCGGGACCGCGCCAGCCGCACCCAGGAACGCATCGACCTGAAGGAGCGGCAGGCCGCCGAGAAGAAGAAACGCGCGGAGGAGGCGGCACGCCGTGAGGCGCTGCGCCCCAAGTTCGTCCTGCCGGTCAAGCAGCACGGACTCAGCGCCTACTACGGCCAGGCGGGCGTCAACTGGATGTCCGTCCACACGGGCATCGACTTCCCCGTCGGGTACGGCACTCCGGTGATGGCCGCGACCGACGGCACCGTGCGCACCCAGTTGAACAGCGCCTACGGCAACATGGTGATCGTGACCATGGCCGATGGCACCGAGACCTGGTACTGCCACCTCAGCAGCACCAGGATCCGCTCGGGCCCGGTGAAGGCCGGTGACGTCATCGGGTACGCCGGGGACTCGGGCAACTCGACCGGGGCGCACCTGCACTTCGAGGTCCGGCCCGGCGGCGGCTCGGCGATCGACCCGCTGGCGTGGCTCCGCAGCCACGGACTCAACCCGACCTGATCGGCCCGGAGCCGGACGTTCCCTCGGTCCGAGGGAACGTCCGGCCGGGAAAACCACCACACGCCCGGGGGCGGGGGGGGGCGCGGGGGCCCCCCCCCCCCCGCGGGGTCGGGAAAACAGAAAGCGCGGCCCCCACGATTGGCGCGGGGCGCACCGCCGCCACCCGCGCCCCCGCCAACAGATAGAACCGCGCGGGGCGCA
>NZ_JBEOZE010000032.1:42809-91900 GCF_040297465.1 Streptomyces sp. NPDC001787 | reverse complement strand
GACTCTTTCGTGTCCGATTCCCGGTCGAAGCGGGTCAAACTTTTTTCGCTTTCCAGTTCTTCGCTTTCGCGTTTCCCTTTCCGGCGAGTCCGACTCTATCAGATCCTTTCGGGCCTGATTCCCAGTCAGCAGGGTTTGTCTTCCCGGCTGTTGGGCCGTTCCGACGCTCAAACTCTAGCGGATTCTCCCGGCGACTCATAATCGAGCCTCGAAATGAATTCCGGCATGCCGAAATCTTCCCGAGTGGGAGATCGTGCTGAGTTTTGGTTGCCGCGTTCGCGGCGGGATCGGCTGTCGCAGAACCGTTCCGGCCCCGTGACAACTCGAAGAACCTTACGGATCGGGTGGGGTCGTGTCAACCCCGCCCACGCGCACCGCCGGCGCCCCTCAGTCCAGGTCCGTGAGGCGACCGCCCGCGTCCGGCTGGGCGTGCTCCACGCGGCGCAGGAGGCGGATCAGCATCTCGCCCAGCACTCCGCGCTCGTCGCCGGAGAGGTCCTGGAGGAGGTCCTCCTCGAAGTCGGAGGCCATTCGCATCGCCTCCAGCCACTTCGTACGGCCCTCGTCGGTCAGCTCGACGATGACGCGGACCCGGTTGTTCTCGTCCCTGTCCCTCGTGACCAGGCCCTCGCCGGCCATGCGGTCGATCCGGTGGGTCATGGCCGCCGGGGTGAGGCCCAGGCGCTTCGCGAGTTCGCCGGGGCCCAGGCGGTAGGGCGTGCCGGCCAGGACGAGGGTCTTGAGGACCTCCCACTCCGCGTTGCTGATGCCGAGGGCGGCGACCTGTCGTCCGTACGCGACGTTCATACGCCGGTTCAGTCGGCCGAGGGCCGAGACGACCTGTTCGACCTGGGGGTCCAGGTCGCCGAACTCGCGCTGGTAGGCGGCGATCTGCTCGTCGAGGCTCGGCTCCTGGGGGCCGGGCTGCTCGGTGGTGTCAGACATGGCGGGCAGTATGGCATGCCCTTCATCACCATCGAAGTCCTTCAATCTACATTGTTAAGGTTCTAACTTTAGTGCTAAAGTCTTCGAGTCTGATTCCTTCAAGATCTTGAGGTAGGTGAGTGTGACCAGGGAGATGGGCGCAGCGCTGCGGCGGATCCAGGTGGGGAGCGCGCTGAGCGCGTTCGGCCTCGGGTTCACCGTTCCGTATCTGTACGTCTACGTGGCGCAGGTGCGGGATCTGGGTGCCGGTACGGCGGGAGTCGTGCTGGCGGTCTTCGCCATGGCAGCACTGGCCGTACTGCCATTCACCGGGCGGGCCATAGACCGGCGCGGGCCGCTGCCCGTACTGGTCCTCGCCTCCGGTGTGGCGTCCGTGGGTGCCGTCGCGCTGGGCTTCTCCAGCAGTGTCACCACCGCCGTACTGTCGGCGGCGATCCTCGGTGCGGGCACGGCGGTCATGCAGCCGGCGCTCGCCACCATGCTGGTCTGGTGCTCCAGCACCGCCACCCGTACCCGCGCCTTCGCCATGCAGTTCTTCCTGCAGAACCTGGGCCTCGGCCTCGGCGGACTCGTCGGCGGGCAGATCGTCGACACGAGCAGGCCCGCGAGCTTCACGCTGCTGTTCGGGATCGAGGCCGTGATGTTCGTCGTGCTCGGCGTCGTCGCGGGAACCGTGCGGATGGCCCGTCCCGCTTCGCTCTCCGGCGTCCGGCCGGGTGACGGGACCGCCGCCGCCAAGGGCGGGCTGCGGGCACTGCTCTCGCACCGGGCGATGGTCCAGCTGTGCGTGCTGGGCTTCGTGCTGTTCTTCGCCTGCTACGGACAGTTCGAGTCCGGGCTCGCGGCGTACGGGACCGAGGCCGCTGGGATCGAGCCCTCGACGCTGGGCATCGCGCTGGCCGCCAACACCGCCGTCATCGTCGTGGCGCAGTTCGTCGTGCTGCGGCTGGTGGAGCGTCGGCGGCGCAGCCGGGTGATCGCCTGGGTCGGGCTCATCTGGGCGTTCGCCTGGATCGTGGCGGGCTACGCCGGGCTGGGGCACGGCAGCCAGACCATGGCGACGGCCGCGTTCATCTCGACGTACGCCCTGTTCGGGCTGGGCGAGGCGATGCTGTCGCCGACCGTGGCCCCGCTGGTCGCCGATCTGGCCCCGGAGTCGATGGTCGGGCAGTACAACTCGGCGTTCGCCCTGTGCAAGCAGCTCGCGCTGGCGGTCGGTCCGGCGGTGGGCGGGCCGATGGGGGCGGCCCTGCACGGTCCGTACATCGTGACGTTCGTGCTGTTCTCGCTGGGCATCACCGCGCTGGCACTGCGGCTGGGCCGTCGGCTCACCCCCGTACAGGACCAGCCCTGGCTCGCCGCGGTGCCCTCACGGGTGGTGGCCGTGTCCGTGCCGGAGACCGAGCCCGCCGTGGCTCCCGCCGCCGCTCACTGAGGCAGCGCGAACTCGCACCAGACCGCCTTGCCGCCGCCCGGTGTGCGGCGGCTGCCCCACGACGAGGCGATCGTCGCGACGATCGAGATGCCGCGTCCCGCCTCGTCGGCCGGTTCGGCCCGGCGGCGGCGCGGCAGGTGGTCGTCACCGTCCGTCACCTCGATGATCAGCCGGCGGTCCGTGCGGCGCAGGCCCAGGCGCATCGGCGGGGTCCCGTGCTGGAGCGAGTTCGCGACGAGTTCGCTCGCGGCGAGAACGCCCAGGTCGCACAGTTCGACCGGGAAGCGCCAGGACGTCAGGACTCCGGTGGCGAAGGCGCGGGCCCGCGGGGCCGCCTCTATGCCGCCGAGCAGGTCGAGCGCGGCGTTGTGGAACAGCTCCGCGTTCGACCCGGTGCGGGCGGGGTGCTGGACCACCAGGACCGCCACGTCGTCGTCATGCTCCGCGGTCACGCCCAGGGAGCGGATCAGGCGGTCGCAGACCACCTGCGGCGAGCCCTTGGCGCCGGACAGCGCCCGTGCCAGAGCGGCTACTCCTTCGTCGATGTCCTCGCTGCGCCGCTCGACCAGACCGTCGGTGTAGAGGACCGCGGTGGAGCCGGGCGGCAGCGCGATCGTGTCCGACGTATGGACCCAGCCGCCGGTGCCGAGCGGCGGTCCGGTGGGGTCCGCCGCCCGGTGGACCGTGCCGTCCTCGTCGCACACCAGGATCGGGAGATGGCCCGCGGAGGCGTAGACGAGCCGGCCCTCGTTGGGGTCGTGGACCGCGTAGACGCAGGTCGCGATCTGGCTGGCGTCGATCTCCGCGGCGAGTCCGTCGAGGAGCTGGAGAACCTCGTGGGGCGGGAGGTCCAGGCGCGCGTACGCCCGTACGGCTGTGCGCAGCTGGCCCATGACGGCGGCGGCGCGGACCCCGCGGCCCATCACGTCCCCGATCACCAGAGCGGTGCGGCCGGCGCCCAGGGTGATGACGTCGTACCAGTCGCCGCCGACGGCCGCGTCCGTGCCGCCGGGCTGGTACGTGGCGGCGATCCGCAGGTCGTCGGGCTGCTCCAGCTCCTGCGGGAGCAGGGAGCGCTGGAGTGTGACGGCTGTTTCGCGGTGGCGGCGCTCGCTGGTGCGGAGCCGTTCGGCGGCCTCGGCGTGGTCGGTGACATCGGCGGCATACACCAGCACGCCTCCCACGCCCTTGCCCGCGCCGTCCTTCTCCTTCGCCCGCTCCTTCTCCTTCGCCCGCTCGTCCGTCCTCGGCTGCTCCTTCGCCTTCTTCCTCTCTCCCGCTGCGCCCTCTTCCGTGCTCTCCCCGTCCCGGGCGGCCACCGGGGTGCAGGTCACGGTGTACGAGCCGCCGTCCGCGGTCCTGCGCGACTTGACCGTGCGGGGCGTGCCGCTGCGGAACACCTGGTCCATCAGCGGCAGGACGCCGACCTCGGCGAGCTCGGGCATGGCCTCGGCGGCGGGGACTCCACAGGGGCGGGGGCCGAACGCGGCCTCATAGGCGTCGTTGACGTACACGACGCGGTGGTCGGGGCCGTGGAGGAGGGCGACGGGCGCGGGGAGCCTGCCGAGGATGTCGCGGGCCGACAGATCGTCGAGGGCGAGAGGGTGGGCGGCCCCGGGGGCCGGGGTGCCTTCGCAGGACGGACCGGAGGGCGTGGCGGACCCGCCGGAGGGCGGGGCGGACCGGCTCTCCGGCTGTGCGTACTCGGCTCGGGCCGCGGGCACGGGACTGCGGTCGTCCCGCGCGGCGGCGCGACGCTGCGTTCCGGGAAGGCGGGCGCTCCAACGCGTGAAGTTCACGGAATTTCTGGCCTCGTGTGTCGGTCTGGTCCGCTCGGGCGGGCTGCTTCTTCTGCCTGGGTCGGGGGTACCGGGGGCCGGACCCCCCAGAAGGCGCAGCCGGGCCTCATCGTGCTGCTGGTGCGTCGGTGCTGGTCGCTGTCGCTCTGCCGGCCGGGGTCACTCTGTGCAGGTGTGGGCCCACCTATGGTCACACGTCCAGTGTGACCGACCGTACTGACAGTGGCTGTTCAGCCGGACGTACTCGGCGGTCCGTCGCCCGGGGAAGGGCTGCTTCCGGGGGATGGCGGGTCGGTGCCGCGGGCCGGCGGTCCGGCACCCGGGCGGGGGCGGCTTCCGGTACCGCCCGCCGCGATCTCGAACTCGGCCCGCGGGTGCTCCAGCGAACCGAGGGAGACGATCTCGCGCTTGAAGAGCCCCGCCAGCGTCCATTCGGCGAGAACGCGTGCCTTCCGGTTGAAGGTGGGGATCCGGCTGAGGTGGTACGTGCGGTGCATCAGCCACGCCGGGTAGCCCTTCAGCTTGCGGCCGTAGACATGGGCGACGCCCTTGTGCAGACCCAGCGAGGCGACCGATCCCGCGTTCGCGTGCCGGTACTCCGTGAGCGGCCGGCCGTCGATCGTCGCGAGGACGTTCTCGGCGAGGACCTTGGCCTGGCGCACCGCGTGCTGGGCGTTGGGCGCGGTTTCCGCGCCCGGACCGGCGGCGGTCAGGTCGGGTACGGCGGCGGCGTCGCCCGCGGCCCAGGCGTGTTCGCTGCCCTCGACGCCGAGCGTGGTGGTGCACCGGAGCCTGCCGCGTTCGGTGAGCGGCAGGCCGGTGGCGGCCAGGAGCGGGGCGGGCTTGACGCCTGCGGTCCACACGAGCGTGCGGGTCGGGAAGCGGGAGCCGTCGCTGAGGACGGCGACCCGGTCCTCGCAGGTGTCCAGGCGCGTTTCGAGGCGTACGTCGATGTTGCGGCCGCGCAGTTCGCGGACCGCGTACCCGCCCATCGCCTCGCCGACCTCGGGGAGGATGCGCCCGGAGGCCTCGACCAGGATCCACTTCAGGTCCGTGGCCTTGATGTTGTGGTAGTACCGCGAGGTGTAGCGGGCCATGTCCTCCAGCTCCGCGAGTGCCTCGACGCCCGCGTAGCCGCCGCCGACGAAGACGAAGGTCAGGGCGGCGTCGCGGATGGCGGGGTCACGGGTCGCGGAGGCGATGTCCATCTGTTCGATGACGTGGTTGCGCAGGCCGATGGCCTCCTCGACGGTCTTGAAGCCGATACCGAACTCGGCGAGGCCGGGAACCGGGAGGGTGCGCGATACGGAGCCGGGGGCGATGACGATCTCGTCGTACGGGATCTCCAGTGCTCCGGTGCCGTCCTCCTGCGTGGCGAGCGTGATGACGGTGGCGGTCCGCTCGGTGTGGTCGATGCTCTCGGCCTCACCGATGACGATCCTGCAGTGGTCCAGGACGCGGCGGAGCGGCACGACCACATGGCGCGGTGAGATCGACCCGGCGGCGGCCTCGGGCAGAAAGGGCTGGTACGTCATGTACGGCTCGGGCGTGACGACCACGATCTCCGCGTCGCCGCTCTTCAGTCTCTGCTTCAACTTCCGCTGGAGACGCAGCGCTGTGTACATCCCGACGTAGCCGCCGCCGACGACGAGAATGCGTACACCTGGCCGGGTGCCGGGGGTCGTTCCCCGGGTATCTGGAGCCATCACCACCCCATGACGCAACGGAGACAGGGGTTTGTCCACAGCCCCGGCAAATTGTGTGACCGGAGGATCCTGACGATCCATCGGGCTCGGCGTGCCTCCGGATGCGGCAGCCGCGCAGGTCAGGCCTTGCGGAAGGGGTGCCGGGATGGGGCGGAATCAGGAACCACCCGGCCCTTGCTCCGATCGGGGGGCGCTCCGTGCGGAACTACCCCCTTCTGAATTGACCCGGGCTCAACTATGTTCGTAACCCGTCGGGGTGTCGGGTTCGGATGACGTGTGATCCGCTCCCCGGCTGACACGGCGGGGAAGTCTCCGGGGGGAGACGTCATAACCGGGGGAAGTTATGCACATTCAGGATTCGCATTGGCAGGCTGCTGTCTCGTCCTCGGCCGAGGGCAACGGGCGGCTGAGCGCGGTAGGAGCGGTCGGAACCGTGAGTTCTGCCGGACCGGTCGGACCGGTCGGCTCGGCCGCGGCGGTCTCTTCGTCCGGAGGGACCGGCGTCACGGCGCGCTCGGCGCCGCTCCGCGTGGACGCACAGCGCAATCTGGAACATGTCCTGCGAGCCGCACGCGAAGTGTTCGGCGAGCTGGGGTACGGCGCTCCGATGGAGGACGTGGCACGTCGGGCCAGGGTCGGCGTCGGCACCGTCTACCGGCGGTTCCCGAGCAAGGACGTGCTGGTACGCCGGATAGCCGAGGAGGAGACCTCCCGGCTGACCGAGCAGGCGCGCACCGCTCTGGGGCTGGAGGAGGAGCCGTGGTCGGCTCTCTCCCGCTTCCTGCGGACGTCCGTGGCGTCGGGTGCGGGACGGCTGCTGCCGCCGCAGGTGCTGCGGGTCGGGGTCGACACGGACGAGCCGGGCCCGGCTCCCGTCCTGGGCACGGTGTCCGGTGACGCTGTCGAGGAGAGGCGTGTTCCGCAGCAGCGGCAGAGTGTGGGGCAGCCCGATCTCCGGGTGGTCCCGCAGCGCTCCGCCGCCGTGGACGGTCTCGACGACGACGACACGGGAGCGGCCGAACTGCTGGAGGTCGTGGGCCGTCTGGTCGACCGGGCGCGGGAGTCGGGTGAGCTGCGCGGTGATGTGACGGTGGCCGATGTGCTGCTGGTCATCGCCACGGCCGCCCCTTCGCTGCCCGACGCCGCCCAGCAGGCCGCGGCATCGACACGGCTGCTGGACATCCTGCTGGAGGGGCTGCGGTCCCGCCCGGCGTAAGGAGTACCGGTCCGGTCGGGTCCGCCCGGCGCTCCGTCCGGTCGGCGCTCCGTCCGGTCGGTCCCGTCGGTCCCGTCGGTCCCGTCGGTCGGTCCGAGCGGACTCCTCAATCGGTCCGAGCGGACTCGTCCATCGGTCCGGTCGGTCCCGTCCGGCCGGACCCGTCGGTCGGTCCTTCCGGACGGGCGGACGCTGACAGGTCCGGCCCGCGGCGGCTGAAATCGCCGTGAAGCATTCCCCGAAAGGGGGATGTCTAGTGCTCCCATTCGGGAAAACGCCCCGGATGAGTGGTTGGCGGGACTCAACGTTCGTCGCCTTCGGGCCGTGTGGCACTCTTGCTCGGAGTTCGGTCCGAAGGGTGCATACGGGGGCTTCCGCGATGAGCGGTGACGGGCAACAGGAAGAGTCGCTCGACGGGATCGCCACTGCGGCCGGGGGCACGGAGGCCGGTGGGCCGTCCATGGGGCAGGTGCCGAGCCAGACCCGCCCGGGACGCTCGTCGGACGGCGCCGAGGACAACGCCGAGGGCGGCACCGTCCTGCCCGGCCCGTGGCCCGCGCCGGTGGAGAGCACTCCGTCCGTCGACGACCGGCCCGTGACCGGAGGCCCCGTGACCGGCCCGGACAGCGCCCCCGCGGGTGGTGGTGCCGGGACCGGGTTCGCCGTTCCGCCCCAGCGGGAGGGCCGCGGCGGGGCCGGCGACGCCGGGCAGTCCGACGCCCAGCTGATCGAGGGCATGCGGTCCGGTGACGACCAGGCCTACGAGGAGCTGTTCCGGCGGCACTCGGGCGCGGTGCGCCGCTACGCGCGCAGCTGCTGCCGGGACACGCACACCGCCGACGACCTCACGGCCGAGGTCTTCGCGCGCACCCTCCAGGCGGTGCGCGGCGGCAAGGGACCGCAGGAAGCCGTCCGCGCCTACCTCATGACCGCTGTCCGCCATGTCGCCGCCGCCTGGACGAAGAGCGCGAAGCGGGAGCACCTGGTCGACGACTTCGCGGTGTTCGCCGCGCAGGCCGTACGTACGTCGGAGCTGTCGGACGACGACACCCTCGACCTCGGCGCCGATGTGCTGGCGATGCACGAGGCCGAACAGTCCATGGCCATGCAGGCGTTCCGCAGTCTGCCGGAGCGCTGGCAGGCGGTGCTCTGGCACACCACCGTGGAGGAGGAGTCGCCGAGCGAGATCGCCCCGCTGTTCGGCCTGACCGCCAACGCCACGGCCGTGCTGGCCAGCCGGGCCCGCGAAGGGCTCAAGCAGGCCTACCTCCAGGCGCATGTGAGCCAGGCGCTCGTGACGGGCGGCGACTGCGCCCAGTACGCGGACCGGCTCGGCGCCTACGCCCGGGGCGGGCTGCGGATGCGGGCCGAGCGCGGGCTGCGCAAGCATCTGGACGAGTGCGCGAAGTGCCGGATCGCCGCAGGCGAGCTGGACCATGTGAACGCCGGGATTCCGGCGCTGCTCCCGGTCGCGGTCATCGGATGGTTCGCCGTCGGGTACTCGCTCAAGGCCGCGGGCATCGTGGCGGGCGGTGCGGCGGGCGCGACCGGAGTCGGGGTCGCCGCCGCCGCGACCGGCAATGGCGCGTCCGGAGGTGCGGCCGGGGGTGCTGCGGCGGAAGGGCTCGGAGCACCGGCGAAGGCGGGGATCGCCGCGGCGGTCGCCGTCGCGGCGGCGGCCGGGCTGGCCTGGGCGCTGGTCGGCAACGACCAGCCGAAGCCGGCTCCGAAGCCGGTGGCCAAGCCGCCGGTGGTGGCACCCGCGGTGCCCGCTCCCCCGCCGCCGCCCGAGCCGAAGCCCGAGCCGCCGGCGGCGCCCGTGCCACCGGCACCGGCTCCGCCGCCCGAGCCGAAGCCGACGCCGAAGCCCACTCCGCCTCCGCCTCCGCCTGCGAAGGCCACGCCGAAGCCCGAGCCTCCGGCGCCGAAGCCGCCCGCGCCCACCCCGCCCCCGGCTCCCACTCCGACGCCGCCGCCCCCCGTACCGCCGGCTCCGACCGTCTACCAGGTCAGTGAGCTCGGCTACACCCTGCTCGGGGACCACGTCGATCCGGAGGTGGTGTTCGGCGAGAGCAGCTGGCTCTGGCAGCGCCCGAATCTGTCGATCGCGTCCACCCGGTACGCGCCCGGAGTGACCGTGCACGCCAATTCCTCGGTCACCATCCAGCTGAACCGGGAGTGCACCCGTTACGAGGCGATGGCCGGCATCGACGATCTGACGATGGGGCTCGGTTCGGTGCGCTTCTCCGTCTTCGCCGGGGACGGGGTCCGGCTGTGGCAGTCCCCCGTCATGGAGGGCGGCGATCCCGCCGTTCCCGTGAATGTCGGCATCGGCGGCCAGTCCACGATCCGGCTCGTCGTGGAGGCGCAGTCGCCGTTGGGCGGGGTGGCGCTGGCCGACTGGGCGGAGTCCAGGATCAGTTGCCGCTGAGCCCGGGGCGGTGAACCGGACGGCGTGCGGTCACGGCTGGCGGTCACGGCTGAAGGGTTCGCCCGGAGGGGACCACCCCGCCCGCCACCGCGCGTTGGCGCGGGGCCGCCGTGCCCGTCCAGCAGGTGCCCCGGCGTGCGAGGAGACGGCGCAGCCAGAGTTCCGTGGAGGCCAGGTCGGCCAGGCCGTCCAGGGGAAGGGGCTCCCCCTCGGAGGCGGCGCGCAGCGCCTTGCGCACGACACGGGCCTCGACCAGCCCCGCGTCGGCGAGCAGCGGGGCGTCGAACAGCGCCATCAGTTCGGGGAGCGCGGTGCGCAGGCCGATGCGGGTGGCCGCGGCCGAGGTGGCCTGGGAGGGCACTCCCCAGCCGGGCGGCAGGTCGTGGATGCCCGTGCCCGCCAGGACCCGGCGCAGGATCGCGGCCCGTGCGCCCGGTTGGACGCGGAGGGATTCGGGAAGGGCGCGGGCGGCCCGGACGACCTGGTTGTCGAGGAACGGGGCGTGGATGCGCTGGCTGCGGACCTCGGCGGCCTGCTCCAGGATGCGGTGGCCGGCGGCGCCGCGGGCGAGCGCGGCGCGGGCGCGGGCCTCCCCGGGCCGCTGCGCGGAGTTCGGCCGGATCGCCGCCTCCTGGAGGCGAACCGATACTTCTGCGAGTGCCTCTCCCGTCAGCCAGCGCGCCGCGGGCCCGGGGCGCGACCAGGCGAGGGCGGCGAGGGAGGCGTCGGCGGGGGTGTCGAGGTCGGGGGCGTACCGGTTGGCGTCGGGCAGCAGTCCGGCCGCCGTTTCGAGGCCGGTGCGGTACGACGTACGGGCCAGGCGCCGGGCCGCCCGGTAGAGGGCCAGCGGAACGAACAGGGAGTGCGCCGTGGCGCCTTCGGCCTTGGTGAGGGCGGCGACGGGGCGCAGCAGGTGCCGTCTGCGCCGGTCCATCAGCAGGTCGGCGAGGCGGGCCGGGTGCGCGTCCAGCACCTGCCGGGCGCCATGGCCGACGAGGTGGTCGGCGCTGCCCGCGGCGAGGCGGCGGCGGTGGCGCTCGGAGACGACGAGGGAGGGGGCCGGTTCGTCGGTGATCGGGCCGTTCTCCAGCAGACCGGCGTACGGCAGCGCTTCCTCGCCCGCCGGGACCACCACATGGTGCAGGCGCGGGTTGGCGGCGATGGCGCGGGCGCGTTCGAGTTCGTCCTCGTGGCCGCGGGTGGTGAGGTCGTTGAAGGTGACCGCGAGGAGCCGCTCCCCCGCCTCCGTGCCGTGGCCGAGGAGGGTGCCGGGCAGGCCGGGCAGTCCGGCGGCCAGCAGCGCGAGGGTGGCGGACGCGCTGCCTCCGGAGAGGTCGGCGCCGATGCCGGGCACGGGTGCGCCGCGGGCCGCGCGGCGTTCGGCGGGGCCCATGCCGGGGACCGGGCCGGGGTCGGGCGGCAGGGTCTCGGGGGCGTGGCGCGGGGCCGTGAGCCGGGCGCGTACGGCTTCGACGAGTGCGTCCCGTACGCCCTCCACGGCGTGCACCGGGTCGACCTGGGGTGCCGCGACGGCGAGCGAGGCCACGGCCTCGTATCCGGTGATCTCGCGCGAGCCCTCGCGCAGGATCAGCGCGTGCCCCGGTGGGACCCGCTTCACGCCGACGTACGGGGTGCCCTCGCCCAGCGCCTCCGGTGTCTCGGGGCAGGCGAGCAGCGCGGCCAGGTGTCCGATGTCGAGCTGGGCCTCGATGAGGTCGGCGAGGGGAAGGGCCGCGGTGGCGTAGGCGGTGCCGTTGGCCCAGGGGGTGTGGAAGACGGGGCGGGCTCCGGCCAGGTCCCCGGCCACGGTGATCCTGCGGCCGATCTGGACGACCGCGGTGTAACTGCCCGGCCAGGCGGTGAGATGCCGCATCGCCCCGCCGCGGGCGGCGAGCAGTCCGACGCGCAGCTGTTCGTCGGTGGCCCCGCAGCAACCGAGGACGGCGAGGCGGGTGGTGGGGGCGCCCTCGGGGGTCGGGGCGTTGATGACACGGATCTCGTCGGGCCGCCAGTCGCCCACCGCCCAGAGCGGATCCGGGTCCCCCCACAGGAGTTGGGACCCCACGGGGTGGACCGTGCGCCCCTCTCCGCCGGCACCGACCGCGCCCACGGTGCCGAAGCTCGCGGCGATACTGCTCCACCCCACCAACCAACGCATCGCCGCCTCCACAGGCTGTGGACAAAGCGGCGTACAGGGAGAACGGGACGCCGCTGCGGGACATGCTGCCACGACAACGGCCGGCCGGAGGGGGTACGGGCAGCGCACACCGGAAGGGCATGCGCCCCTGGCAAGGGCCCGGCAGCGCCTCCGGGGCGCGAACTGTGGCGTACCGGCAACGGAACGCGGGCTTCCGGGTGTTGCCGAGCCAGGGCGTCAGCCACGAATGGCCGGTACGGTGTTCCCGCCGCCCGGTTGACCACCCGGGCGGATGGTCGAAATCCAGCCATAGTCGGACCGTTGACCAGAGCCTCACCCGACCGTCGTCATTGAGCCAATCTCGGCGCGCGCCGCAACCGGCGATTGTCCGCTTTCACCCCCGCGCCGAGCGGCTCCACGCACAGCCCGGGAGGTGGGCCTCACCTCCCGGACCGGTCCGCCGCCCGCGGGGAATGGGGCGGCGGCATCCCCCAGCCCACTGAGTCCAGTCCAGCGGGCCGACCCACGCAGCATCCATGGAAGCGCTCCCGCGCCCGGCCGGGCCAGAGCGCACGGCCGGGCGCACGGCCACACACCAGGTGCACGCACGACCACGCCCGGCACACGGCCGGGAATCGAACACCGACCGCCCGCACGGACAACAATCCCGCCATAGGGACGCCCGCCCCTTAACGGTAGGGATGCGGCGAACTACGCTGGGTTTACTGATGTTCCCCGCAGGGCGGCATATTCCTCGGGGCTCGGCCACATGCGTGTGCGGCCGGAGTGACGGGGTTCGAACCTGGGGAGGCATCGGTACGAATGCCGCGCGCCGTCCTCGGTGACGCGGCGGCTGTCTGTGTGTCGAGGGGTGGCGCATGTCCAGGGAGCAACGCGGGCCGAACGAGAAGCTCGGCACGGTTCTCGCCCTCGCGGGAATCAGTAACGCCGGGCTGGCCCGGCGGGTCAACGACCTCGGAGCACAGCGCGGTCTGACACTTCGCTACGACAAGACCTCGGTGGCCCGGTGGGTCGCCAAGGGCATGGTGCCGCAGGGCGCCGCGCCCCATCTCATCGCCGCGGCGATCGGCGCCAAACTCGGCCGGCCGGTCCCGCTGCACGAGATCGGGCTCGCGGACGCCGACCCGGCGCCCGAGGTCGGGCTCGCCTTCCCGCGCGACGTGGGCGAAGCCGTGCGGTCGGCGACCGAGCTGTACCGGCTGGATCTCGCCGGGCGGCGGGGCGGCGGCGGAATCTGGCAATCCCTGGCGGGGTCGTTCGCGGTCAGCGCGTACGCGACCCCTGCCTCCCGATGGCTGATAACCCCCGCCGATCCGTCGGTGGCGCGGGATTCGACGGCCGCCCGTGCCGCGATCCTCGGCACGCAGAGCGCACACGGCGCACAGAGCGCGCAGAGGGCACACGGCTCGACGGCCGCGCCGGGCGTACCCGGCGCGCTGCTCGCGCACGGGGCGCAGGGGCTGTCCGTGCCGGTCGGGTCGGTGCCCGTGCAGCCCGGCCCGGAGTCCGCGGCCGACGCCTCACCGCTGCGGGTCGGCCACAGCGATGTCGCCAAGCTGCGCGAGGCGGCCCAGGACGCGCGCCGCTGGGACTCCAAGTACGGCGGCGGGGACTGGCGTTCCTCGATGGTCCCGGAGTGCTTACGGGTCGACGCCGCGCCCCTGCTCCTCGGTTCGTACACCGACGAGGTGGGCCGTGCCCTCTTCGGCGCCTCGGCCGAACTGACCAGGCTCGCCGGGTGGATGGCCTTCGACACCGGCCAGCAGGAAGCCGCCCAGCGCTATTACATCCAGGCCCTGCGCCTGGCCAGGGCCGCCGCCGATGTTCCGCTCGGCGGATATGTCCTGGTCTCGATGTCCCTCCAGGCGACCTATCGCGGCTTCGCCGACGAGGGGGTCGACCTCGCGCAGGCGGCCGTCGAGCGCAACCGCGGCCTCGCCACCGCCCGCACCATGAGCTTCTTCCGGCTGGTGGAAGCGCGGGCCCATGCGAAGGCGGGCGACGCACCGGCCGCGGGGGCCGCCCTCAAGGCCGCCGAGGGCTGGCTGGAGCGGTCCAGGGCGGGCGACGCCGACCCGTCGTGGCTGGGCTTCTACTCGTACGACAGGTTCGCGGCCGACGCCGCCGAGTGCTACCGCGACCTCAAGGCACCCCGGCAGGTGCGGCGCTTCACCGAGCAGGCCCTGTCCAAACCGACCGAGGAATTCGTCCGCTCGCACGGACTGCGGCTCGTCGTGTCCGCGGTCGCCGAGCTGGAGTCGGGCAATCTGGACGCGGCGTGCGCGGCGGGGACCCGGGCGGTCGAGGTGGCGGGCCGGATCTCCTCGGCGCGGACCACGGAGTACGTACGCGATCTGCTGCACCGGCTCGAACCGTACGGGGACGAGCCGCGCGTCGCTGAGCTGCGCGAACGTGCCCGTCCGCTGCTGGTGGCCCCGGTCTGATCCCGGCCTCCGCCCCGGTCCGCGGTGCGGGATGTGTGCCACGCCCTGCCCGGTCCGGGTTTGAGCCGGTTGTCAGTGGGTCAGTGCACTATCGGGGTGGGAGGTGGCCTGATGATGACGCACGCGGCGTACGACTGCGAAGTGCTGGTGATCGGTGGCGGGATCGTCGGTCTGTCGACCGCGTATGCGATCACGCGGTCCGCTCCGGGCACCCGGGTGACGGTGCTGGAGAAGGAGCCGGGCCCGGCCCGGCACCAGACCGGGCGCAACAGCGGTGTGATCCACAGCGGCGTCTACTACCGACCCGGTTCGCTCAAGGCCCGCTACGCGGTGCGGGGCGCCACCGAGATGGCCGGCTTCTGCGCGGAGCACGGCATCGCGCACGCGGTGACCGGCAAGCTGATCGTGGCGAGCGAGCGGTGCGAGCTGCCCCGGCTGCACGGCCTGGTGCAGCGCGGCCGGGAGCACGGACTGCCGGTGCGGGAGCTGGGCCCGGCGCAGATCGCGGAGTACGAACCGCATGTGCGCGGGCTCGCGGCGATCCGCGTCGGCACGACCGGGGTGTGCGACTTCGGGGCGGTCGCGGCACGGTTCGCGAAGGAGGTCACCGCCGCCGGCGGCATCGTCCGCTACGGGGCGGAGGTCACCGCGATCGACCGGCGTCCCTGGGGTGTGGCGGTGCGGACCGCGAGCGGTCTGGTGGTCCGGGCCCGGGTGCTGGTCAACTGCGCGGGGCTGCACTGCGACCGGGTGGCGCGGCTCGCGGGCGACGACCCCGGTGTGCGGATCGTGCCGTTCCGGGGGGAGTACTACGAGCTGGCCAGGCCGGAGCTGGTGCGCGGGCTGGTCTATCCGGTGCCGGACCCGGCGTTCCCGTTCCTCGGGGTGCATCTGACCCGGGGTGTCGACGGCTCCGTCCACGTCGGGCCGAACGCGGTGCCCGCCCTGGCCCGGGAGGGGTACGGCTGGCCGGTCGTGCGCCCCGGTGAGCTCCTGGAGACGCTGAGCTGGCCGGGGTCCTGGCGGATCGCCCGCAGACACTGGCGGTACGGGGCGGGCGAGGTGCACCGTTCACTGTCGAAGCGGGCGTTCACCCTGGCCGTGCGGAGACTGCTGCCCGAGGTGACCGAGGACGATCTGCGGCCGTCGCCCGCCGGGGTCAGGGCCCAGGCGGTCCTGCGGGACGGCACGCTGGTGGACGATTTCCTGATCCGCGAGGCCCCGCACACCGTGCATGTGCTGAACGCCCCGTCCCCCGCCGCCACGGCCTCGCTGCCCATCGGCAGGGAGGTGGCACGGCGGGCACTGCTGCGGGCACGCGGCACGGGGTGGAAGCCGCCCGCCGTAGAATCGGGTCATTGTGTCTGAGCAGCCTCTGAACCCCACGCCTGATGTCCCCGACGCCCATGACGTCGCGGACGCTCCTGACGTTTCCCGTGCCTCCGACGCGTCGTCCCCTGCGTCCGACGCGCCCCGTGCTCCGGGGGCGGCCGACGACGTGAGTGCGTCCGGCGACGTGAGTGCCGCGGGCGGCGCCAGCGCCACGGACGTCGTGAGTGCCGCGGACGACGTCAGCGCCGCCGACGACGCGGCTGCCCGGCGTGCGGCCTCCTTCGAGCGGCAGCGCAGGCTCCGTCAGGAGCCGCGCTTCCCCGGCGGGCCCGCCGCCGATCCGGCCGGTTCCCACCACGAACGCCGTATCCGCAGCTTCCAGCCGCGCCGCAGCCGGGTCACCACCGGTCAGGAGGAGGCCCTCCAGCGGCTGTGGCCGAAGTGGGGCCTGGACATCGACGGGCTGCGCGTCCTGGACACGGCCGAGCTGTTCGACGGACTGCCGGTCGTCCTGGAGATCGGCTTCGGCATGGGCGAGGCCACGGCGCAGATGGCGGCCGACGACCCGGGCACCGGGATTCTCGCCGTCGATGTGCACACCCCCGGCCAGGGCAATCTGCTCGGGCTCGCGGACCGGGCCGGCCTGTCCAACGTACGGGTGGCCAACGGTGACGCGGTCATCCTGCTGCGCGAGATGCTGAAGCCGGACTCGCTCGACGGGCTCCGGGTGTACTTCCCCGACCCGTGGCCCAAGGCGCGGCACCACAAGCGGCGGCTGATCCAGCCGGAGTTCCTGGACCTGGTGGCCCAGCGGCTCAGGCCGGGCGCCGTGGTCCACTGCGCGACGGACTGGGAGCCGTACGCGGAGCAGATGCTGGACGTCCTCACCGCGCACCCCCTCTTCGAGAACACCCGGGCGGACGGCGGATACGCCCCGCGGCCCGCGTTCCGCCCGCTGACCCGCTTCGAGGGGCAGGGGCTGGACAAGGGGCACGTCGTCCACGACCTGCTGTTCGCCCGCGTCTGAAGCGTCGGCGCCGCCGTGAGCGGCCGGGCGGCCGGACCACGAACCGGCGGCCGGACCACGAACCGGTGGCCGGGCCACGAGCCTGCGGCCGACCACGAACCGGCGGCCTGACCGTCGGCAGCCGGGCGGTGACCGGTGCGAACCGGCCGTGTGCCCCGGCGCGGATGGTCAGGTGTCAGTCCCGGTCGTTAGGGTCATGGGGTGTCCGACGGGTCCGTGCAGCACCAGCAGCCGCAGCCGGCCGTCCCGGTTCTTGAGGAGCGACGGCTCGGCGAGATCCTGGGCGCCGTTCCGGAGCGTGGCCAGTGGCGCTACCGGCCGCGCCGCGTCGGCATGGTGTGGCGGAGCAAGGCATTCCGCGCCGGTGCGGTGATCGTCGCGCTCGCGCTGTGCGGGCTGGTGATCCTGTCCCTGGTCCGTGAGCAGACCGGCTCGGAGGGATTCCTCGTCGGGCTGGGGCTGGCCGTGCTGCCCGTGCCGCTGCTGATGGCGGCCTTCCGCTGGCTGGACCGGGTCGAGCCGGGCCCCTGGCGCAACCTCCTGTTCTCCTTCGCCTGGGGTGCGTGTGCCGCCGCGCTCGTCGCGATCATCGCCAATTCGTTCGCGACGCGCTGGATCGCCACGGCCACCGCCGACCCGGCGGGCGCCGACACCCTCGGCGCCACCGTGATCGCCCCGATCGTCGAGGAGAGCGCCAAGGCCGCCGCCGTACTGCTGATCTTCCTGTTCCGGCGGCGCGAGTTCAGCGGCATCGTCGACGGCATCGTGGTCGCCGGATTCACCGCGACCGGCTTCGCCTTCACCGAGAACATCCTCTATCTGGGCAACGCCTTCGGCGAGGACCAGCAGCTGGGGGTGACGGGGCTCGGCTCGATGACCGCCGGGACGTTCTTCGTCCGGATCGTGATGTCCCCGTTCGCGCATCCCCTGTTCACCGTGCTCACCGGCATCGGCTTCGGCTTCGCCGCCGTGGGCGCGCGCCGCCACCGGGTCCGCCGGATCCTGCTGCCGGCGCTGGGCCTGCTCCTCGCGATGGGGATGCACGCCCTGTGGAACGGCTCCTCCGCCTTCGGCCCGTACGGCTTCTACGCGGTGTACGGGATCTTCATGGTCCCGGCGTTCGGGCTGGTGACCTGGCTGGCCGTCTTCATGCGCCGGCGCGAGCTGCGTACGCTCTCCGCCGAGCTGCCCGCGTACGCGGCGGCGGGCTGGCTGACCCCGGCCGAACCGCTCGCGCTCTCCTCGATGCGGGCACGCGGCATGGCCCGTGATCTGGCCCGCCACTGGCACGGCCACCCCGACCGGGCCCGCGGCCGGGCGGCGGCGCGGGCGGTCGCCGAGTACGAGTCCTTCGCGACGTCCCTGGCCGGGCTGCGCCGCAGGGCCCGCCTGGACTCGGCGGGCCCGGACTTCGCCGGGCGGGAGCGGGAGCTGCTGCACCACCTGTGGCAGCGCCGGGAGATCGCCGGTCCGGCTCTGACGTACGCGGCCCACGCCACCGGCCGACCGCACACGCACCCCCGCCGCCCGGTCGCGCCGTACGGCGGGCAGTTCCCGCAGCAGCAGTACCCGCACGCGTACGCATCTCCGGGCCCGTATCCAGGGCCGGGGCCGTATCCAGGGCCGGGGCCGGGGCCGGGGCCGTACCCGTACCCGGGGCCAGGACCGTACGCGGCGCCGGCTCCGCAGCCGTACGGGCACGCGGGACCGCCGTACGCGGGTCAGTTCCCGCCCCAGCAGTACAGGCCCGCACAGCAGGCGATCCCGCCCCAGCAGTACGACGGCACCAACCCGTATCTGCGTCCCCCGCAGTAGCCGGGCCGCCCCGCGCCCGGCCCGGTCGGCGGGACCGGCCCGCGTGCCGGACCGGTCCCGCCGTGGATCAGGCCGACGCCTCGGTGAGCGCGGCGATTTCCTGGTCCGTCAGGTGCAGGCCGGCCACCGCGACCAGCGCGGGCAGCTGCTCGACCGTGCGGGCGGAGGCGATCGGTGCGGCGACGGTCGGCCGCGCGGCCAGCCAGGCCAGGGCGACCGTGGCGATCTCGGCCTCGCGCTCCCGCGCGATCGTGTCGAGCGCCGCCAGCACCTTGCGGCCCTGCTCCGACTCCAGGTGCCGGCCCGCGCCCTCGGCCCGCGGGCTGTCGACCGACGTACCCGGACGGTACTTTCCGGTGAGGAAGCCCGAGGCCAGCGCGAAGTACGGGACGGCGGCGAGACCGCCGCGGGCCGCGGTGTCCTGGAGGGCACCCTCGTAGGTGTCGCGGGAGACCAGGTTGTAGTGCGGCTGGAGGGCGACATAACGGGCCAGGCCCTCGCGCTCGGAGAAGTCCAGGGACGCCTGGAGCCGCTCCGGGCTGATGTTGGAGGCGGCGATCTCGCGCACCTTGCCGTCCTTCACCAACTGGTCGAGGGCGGTGATGATCTCCTCGACCGGGACGGTCTCGTCATCGAAGTGCGTGTAGTACAGGTCGATGTGGTCGGTACCGAGCCGGCGCAGCGATTCCTCGGCGGCGGACTTGATGGTGGTGGCGGAGAGCCCCTTGTACGCGGGGTGGGCGCCGACCTTGGTGGCGACGACGATGTCGGACCGGTTGGCACGCGAGGCGAGCCACTTGCCGATGACAGTCTCCGACTCGCCGCCCTCGTTGCCGGGGACCCAGGCGGAGTAGGAGTCGGCGGTGTCGATGAAGTTGCCGCCCGCCGCGGCGTACGCGTCCAGCACAGCGAAGGACTGTGCCTCGTCCGCCGTCCAGCCGAAGACATTGCCGCCGAGGGCGAGGGGGAAGACCTGAAGGCCGGAGGAACCGAGCGGGCGCAGAGAAGTCACAGAAGTCATAGAGGGTTCAACGAGAGCACCCGGGGGCGCTATTCCATGACAACGGACCGGCAGCCCTGACGTCGGGGGGTGTGCGTCAGGGCTGCCGGGGTTCGGGGGCGCCCGGTGAGGGCGCGGGGGGAGCGCGGTGCGGGTGCGGGGGCCCGGAGCCTGCCGGGTGACCTCCGCCCGGAGATCACCCAACGGGTTCTCAGACCGTGAGCCCCTTGCTGCGCAGCCAGCTCATCGGGTCGATGGCGGAGCCACCCGGGGTGTGGACCTCCAGGTGGAGGTGGGCGCCGGTGACGTTGCCGGTGGCACCGACACGGCCGATGGTGTCGCCCGTGCTGACCTTCTGACCGGCCGACACGTTCATCGAGGACTGGTGGCAGTACCAGATCTCCGTGCCGTCATCGAGCACCAGGACCGTGCGGTAGCCGTACGCGCCGGAATATCCGGCGGACTTCACGGTGCCGCTGTGCACGGCCTTGACCGGGGTGCCGCTCTGCGCCGCGAAGTCGAGGCCGGTGTGGTGGCCGGAGGACCACATCGTCCCGGACTGACCGTAGGTCGAGGTGATGCTGTACGAGGACGTCGGCAGCGCGTAGCTGGCGGCGAGCTTGGCGAGGCGCTCGGCCTCCGCCTTCTTCTTCGCCGCTTCCTCCGCCTTCTTCTTCTCGGCGGCGGCCTTGGCCTCGGCCTTGTCCTGCTGCTTCTTGGCCTCGGCGGCGGCCTTCTCGGCTGCCGCCCTCTCCTCGGCGGCCTTGGCCTCGGCGTCGGCGCTGGCCTGCTGCTGCTCGGCCTGCTGGAGGATGCGGGCGCGCAGTGCCTCGCCCGGGTCGGTCGTGCCCTGCTCCGCCTCGGCGTCGGTGATGCCCGCGGAGGTGAGCGGTGCGGTCGCGACCGGCTTCTTGTCCTCGTCGTCGGACAGGAAGGAGCCCACACCGGGAAGGGACTTGGCGTCGGGGAGACTGGCCGCGAGGGAATCGGGAAGAGATATGGAGACCGGCGGCTTGCTCTGCGCGGTGGCCATGCCGCCCGCTCCGACGGCCGCGATGACACCGACGCCGAGGACGGTGGAGCTACGGGCGAGTCCCCGCTGCTTGGCTACGCGGTGCCTGCCGCGCACGGGCCGGATGGACTCCTCGGTGGGATTCCATTCCTCCCAGGTCCTGTCCGCGTCACCGAAGTTGCCGGTGGCGAAGGGTGACGGGGCCTCGGGGGCAGGCTTGTTGGACGCCACGTGGGCGCACTCCTTTCCTTCCTTCTCGCCTACCGGGTTAGCTGACGGGTTCGGAGCAGGAAGGTCTCCTACGGGCCCCTCCGTCTCTGACGAGACACAGGTGTCCGATTCACCCCATGTAGGTGGTTCCCCGGTTCCCTTGCGGGATTCGGCGCTCGCGCACGGTGCCGCCTCTTGCGACGACTGGGACGACCGCGCTGCGTTATCGAACGTTAATAGACGGACGGGTCCTATTCCAAGCTCTTCCGAGTGATCGTTCGCGACTTCGGCCTGGACTTACAGGACGCAACCGTCCCGAATCGGACGAGCAGAGCACGATTCGATCACTAGTTGATTTCTGACGTCGCATCAAACGTTATGCGGAGCGGTGTCCTTCGATTACGGACGGTGGTATCGCCCGGCAACCGGAGCGCCCGCACGTCCACATGTCACGCCCGTCCGTCCGCATGTCACGCCGGCGCCTCGCGCCCGCACGTCCCGCTCATTCATCGCCCCGGCCCACGATCCTCACGGTCGTCCGGCGCTCCGGCTGTCCCTCAGCGGGCCTTCCCACCGCGAGAAGTGCCATGTCGTCAGTGGACCGGCCGCCGGTGTGCAGCCGGACATCGTCGGTGAGCGCGGAGAGCAGTTCCTCGGGCCCGGGAAAGATCCGGCCCCGCAGCCTGGCCGCCGGGTCGTAGAAGGCCCCGGAGGCGTCCCGCGCCTCGGAGAGGCCGTCCGTGAACAGCAGCAGGGTCGCCCCGGGCGGCAGTCCCCACTCGTCGGCCCGGTCCGGCCACGCACCCAGGTTCATCCCGAGCGGCAGCGCGGGCACGGTCGGCGACAGCACCTCCAGCGCTCCGTCCGCGTGCAGCAGGATCGGTTCGGGGTGCCCCCGGTTGACGATGCGCAAGGAGAGGGAACCGGGCGGGATCTCGACGAGCACCGCCGTGATGAACCCTTCCATCGCGTCGAGCCCGCCGCGCCGGGTCCCTTCCCGTGCCAGCGCCCGTTCCAGCCGCTGGGCGACCCCCTCCAGCGAACGCTCCTGCTCGGCGGCCTCCCGGAACGCCCCGATGATCACCGCCACCGCCTCGACCGCGTCGAGCCCCTTGCCCCGTACGTCCCCGAGCACCAGGCGTACGCCGTGCGGGGTGTCCGCCACGGCGAACAGGTCACCGCCGACGAACTCGTCCGCCTGGGCCGCCTCGTACCGTGCGGCGACATGCAGTCCGCCGATCCGGTCGTCCGGGGTCGGCAGCACGGCCCGCATGGCGGTCTCCGCGATGAAGCGCGCCGACGCCAGCTGCTCGTTGCCGCGCCGCACGACACCGTTGATGACGAGCGCGAGCACCGAGGCCGTGAGCACGGTGATCAGTTCGGTGACCGGAGCGGCCCGGGTCAGCGTCCCCGCGTACAGGTGCAGTGCGAAGACGGCCAGCACCGAGGCCACGCCGGTCCGCACGGTGCTGGCCAGGCTGAAGAACGGGGCGGCCATCAGGGGTGCCGCCACGAACAGCGGTACGGCGGTGAAGGTCGGCGGGGTCCCGACGTCGAAGAGCAGCCCGCCGCCGATCATCAGGGCGGGCAGCGCGCGTACGAACCGGCGGGCACCGACGCCCCCGGCCGGCCCCCGGTCACCGCGGCGGACCGGGAAACCGAAGGAGGAGACCCCGCGCACCGGGAAGGCCGAACGCCAACGGCTCCGGGCACGGGGCAGCCCGGCAGGTCTCCCGCGCCGCCTGTCCCGCTTCCCCACCTGTGCACTCCTGCCCGGTCCGTCCACGGCTGCGGACGGTACCGCGCCCCGTCCAGGCTTGCCGGAGCCGCGCCGTGCGGCGACTCCTCATCGGCCAAAGGGGGGAGCGTGCGGGGCCGGGGCCTCCGGAGGTCAGTCGGAGAGCCGGTGTTCCGCGTAGATCGTCAGCGCATCCCGTACGAAGGCGGCGGTGCCGTCCCCGTACCGATCGTAGTTCTTCGCGAACCGCGGATCGGCGGCATACATCTCGGCCAGCCCCGTCACATACGTCCTGCTCGGCGCTTCCGCGTCCGCCAGCCAGGCACAGTGCCGCCGCGCGATGTCCTGCACCGCCCCGCTGTCCGCGCCGAGGCCGTCCTCCCTGGCCCGCCCGTAGTCCCGGGCGATGGACTCGTGCACCGCCAGGTGCGCCCTCTGCCCCGCCGCGCCCAGCGAGCGCCACCACCGGTCGCCGCGCTCGTACGCGTCACGGCCCCAGCGCTCGGTCACCTCCTGCTCGTGGACGGTGTGATCGAAGCCGTCGAGCACTTCTTCCGCCATGAGTTCCCTCCCCTCCTCCGTCTTGTGGAGAGTGGTCCGCACCGACGCGATCTGCCGCCCGATGCGCTCCTGTTCCCGCTCCAGCAGCCGCAGATGCGTCCGCAGAGCCACGGCCGTGTCCCGCTGCCCCTCCAGCACGTCCTTGATCGCGGGCAACGGCAGCCCCAGCTGCCTCAGCAGCAGGATGCGCTGGAGCCGGACGAGGGCGCCCTGGTCGTAGTAGCGGTAGCCGTTGCTCCCGACCCTGCTCGGCGTGAGGAGACCGAGGTCCCCGTAATGCCGGAGCGTGCGGCTCGTGGTGCCGGCCTTTCTGGCGATTTCCTGGATGGACCACTCCATGCGGGAAAAGCTAGATCTTTACGTTGCGTCAAGGTCAAGCCGGCGGATTCGGCACACGCGGCCCCCACGACTACGGCGGATCCGGCACACGGTCCGGAAACGACTCGGGCCCGGCACGCTGTATGCGTACCGGGCCCGGTCCTTCAGTAGCGGGGACAGGATTTGAACCTGCGACCTCTGGGTTATGAGCCCAGCGAGCTACCGAGCTGCTCCACCCCGCGTCGTTGAATGCAACTCTACGGCATGCCGGACGCGCTCCTGACCACCTGGCACGTCAGACCTCCAGCACGATGGCGTTCTTGGCCCGGTCGAGAGCTTCCTCGGACGCGGGAGAGCCCGCCTCGCCGCGCCCCTCGACGAGGGCCTGGTTGACCGTGACGAACGGACGCATCCGCTCCTCGTACCGCGCGAACGCGAGCGTGTGGTCACCGTCCGCCCGCGCCAGTTCGTCCGCCAGCACCTGGGCACCGACCAGCGCCAGGCCGGTGCCCTGCCCGGAGAGCACGGACGCCCCGTACCCGGCGTCGCCCAGCAGCACCGCCCGCCCCCGCGACCAGCGGTCCATCCGCACCTGGGCCACGGCGTCGGCGTAGAAGTCGGGCGCCTCGCGCAGCGCCTTGAGCAGCCGGTCGTTCTCCCAGCGCAGCGGCGCCATGCGCGCGGCGACCAGCGCCCGGTACGCCTCCTGGGTCCGGGCCCCCGGCCCGAGCGGCCCGCCCTCGAAGCCGAAGGTGACCCGGAGTTCGGTGTTGTCGCGCACCGGGTAGATGCCGTACCCGGCCGCCCCCTCCCGGAGCCACACCTGCCAGTTGTCGAGGCCCAGGAAGTTGTCCGCGCCGAAGATGGCGATGTGCATGTCCAGGTGATGGATGAACCGCTCCTCGGCGCCGAAGGCCAGCCGCCGCACCCCCGAGTGCAGCCCGTCGGCCCCCACCACCAGGTCGAAGGTGCGTGGAGCGGCGCGCTCGAAGGTGACGCGCACCCCTTCCTCGGCGTCCTCCAGCGCGGTGATGCTGTCCCCGTAGAGGAACTCCGCCCCGTCCCCGACGCGTTCGTGCAGCATCCGTACGAAGTCCTCCCGGAGCACCTCGATGTCGCCGTTGCCGAGCCGGCCGCTGCTGAAGGTGGACTCCGTGGAGCGGTGTATCTCGTTGCCGTCCCCGTCGAGGACGGACATGCCCCGCATCCTGGTGCGGGCACCGCGCGCCCGGTCCAGCAGCCCGAGCCGCCCGACGACATCGAGGGCGACGCCGCGGATGTCGATGGCCTGACCGCCCCGGCGCGGAGCGGGGGCGCGCTCCACGACGGTCACGGTGCGGCCCTGCTCGCCCAGCAGCCGGGCGAGCGCCGAGCCGCCGATACCGCTGCCGGAGATGAGGACGTTCTTCACGGTGGAACCCCTTCGGTCGTGTGGCTGTTCGCACCACCGGTTCGTACGGTGTACGCGCCCTGAATGTACGGCGTACGCGCACGCCTGCCAAGTGCACTTTTCCGCACCTGAACTAGTGCAGGGACGACGCCCTCCGTCTTCTCCCCTGCTAGTCTCTGCACTAGTACAGATCCAGTGCCCGAGAAAAGAACAACGCCACCTGCGAGAGATACGAGAGACAGAGGAGGAGCAGGGCATGACCGCGGACACCCAGCCCCCGTACCGGCGCATCGTCGGTGAGATCCGCCGCCGCATCACCACCGGCGAACTCGCCCCGGGCGACCGGGTGCCCTCGACCCGGCAGATCGCCAAGGACTGGGGCGTCGCCCTGGCCACCGCGACGAAGGTGCTCACCACGCTGCGTCTGGAGGGGTACGTGGAGACCCGCCCCCGGATCGGCACGGTGGTGGCCGCGGGGCACGCGCCCGCGACCGCTTCCCCTTCCCCTTCCCTTTCTCCTCCCGCGTCCCTCCCGAGTGCCCCCGGCGCCCCCTCCGTCTCCGTCTCCGTCTCCCCCTCCCCCTCCCCCTCCCCCGACCATGAGCTGACACGCGAGCGCATCGTGCGCGCGGCCATGCACATCGCCGACACCGAGGGCCTGTCCGCGCTCTCCATGCGCGGCGTCGCGGCGCGTCTCGGGGTCGCCGCGATGTCCCCGTACCGGTATGTGAAGAGCAAGGACGACCTGGTCCTGCTGATGGCCGACGCGGCCTTCGGCGAGGAGACGTACCCCGCGACACCTCCCGAGGGCTGGCGCGCCCGGCTCGAACTGTGCGCCCGGACCCTCTGGACCGTGTACCGCCGGCACCCGTGGCTGGCCCAACTCGCGCCACTTTCGCGCCCGTTGGTGCTGCCCAACCTGATGGTCCACGCGGAGTGCGCGCTCAGCGCTCTGGACGGCCACGGGCTGGAGCCGGCCACCATGATGGACGTCCATGTGCTGCTCTACAGCTATGTCCAGGGCCTCGCCGTCAGCGTGGAGCAGGAGGCCCAGGCCGAGGCGGCCACCGGGCAGAGCGAGGACGAATGGATGGCCGGTCAGGTGGAATCCCTTCGCGCCCTCGCCGGATCGGCCCGCTACCCCGTCTTCGCGAAGGTCTCCACCGCCCTCGCCGACGGCTACGACCTGGACCTGGACCTGCTGTTCGAGTTCGGACTGGGACCGCTGCTCGACGGCTTCGCGGGCATCGTCGAGGGCCACCGCCCGGGGTGATCGGCCGCCCCAGGAGATCGGCGGTACCCAGCAGCTCGGCGGTACCCGGAGGACCGGCCGCGCCCGGGTGATCGGCCGTGCCCGGGGAGCCGGAGAATTGCGGGACCCGTCGTCCGGCGGGAGCCTGGTGATACAGCCTTGCGGTGTCCGACGACGCCCGCGGCTCTCGGGGTGCCGAAGCGCCGGCGTACGACCGACCGGTCACCGACAGACGGCAGGGGGAAGCAGCCGGGTGTGTGTCGCGGTCCGCGCCACCCCGAGGAGAGGGCCATGGACGGTGCCACGCTCGAAACCATGAGAACCGCGTTGCGCGGGCCGGTGATCGGTCCGGAGGACCCGGACTACACGCAGGCACGCACCATCTACAACGCCATGATCGATCGTCGGCCCTCGGCCGTCGTGCGGTGTTCCGACGCGGCCGATGCCATGGCCGCCGTGGACTTCGTACGGGAGCACGGTCTCGAAGTGGCCGTCATGGGCGGCGGTCACAGCGGTGCGGGCCTGTGCCTGGTGGACGACGGGGTCACCATCGACCTGTCGCCGATGCGCGGCGTGCGCGTCGACCCGGCCGCGAGGACGGCAGAGGTCGGCGGTGGCGCCCAGCTCGGCGACCTCGACCACGCCGCCCACGCCTTCGGCCTCGCCACCCCGGCGGGCATCATGTCGACGACCGGCGTCAGCGGCCTCACGCTCGGCGGCGGGCACGGCCACCTCACCCGGGCGTACGGGCTCACCGTGGACAGTCTGCTCTCCGCCGATGTGGTGCTCGCCGACGGCGGCTTCGTCACCGCGAGCGCGACCGAGAACGCCGACCTGTTCTGGGCGCTGCGCGGCGGGGGCGGCAACTTCGGCATCGTCACCTCGTTCCGCTTCCGGCTCCACCCGGTGGACACCGTCGGCGTCGCGATCACGCTGTGGCCGCTCGACCTGATGCCCGAAGTACTGCGGTGGTACCGCGAGTTCCTGCCCGAGGCGCCGGACGAACTGAACGGCTTCTTCGCCACGCTGACCGTCCCGCCGGGCCCGCCCTTCCCCGAGGAGATCCACGGCCTGCCGATGTGCGGTGTCGTCTGGTGCTCGACCGGCGACCCCGACGGTCTCGACGAGGCCCTGGCCGCCGTGAACGAACCGGGCCCGTCCGCCTTCCACTTCACGACACCGATGCCCTACCCCGTGCTCCAGACCATGTTCGACGAGCTGATCCCGAAGGGCCTCCAGTGGTACTGGCGCGGGGCCTTCTTCGACCGGATCACGGAGGAGGCGATCGACGTGCACGCCAAGTACGCCGGGAACCTCCCCACCGACCTGACGACCATGCACCTCTACCCGGTCGACGCGGCGGCCGGCCGGGTCCCCCCGGACGACACCGCGTGGGCCTACCGCGACGCCGTCTGGTCCGGGGTCATCGGCGGCATCGACCCCGACCCGGCCAACGCCTCGGCGATCCGGCAGTGGGCGGTGGACTACTGGGAGGAACTGCACCCGTACTCCATGGGCGGTGCGTACGTGAACTTCATCGGCGCGGGGGAGGGACAGGAGCGCGTGCGGGCCACCTATCGCGACCACTACGACCGGCTGGCCGAGATCAAGCACAGGTATGACCCGCACAACCTGTTCCACGCCAACCAGAACATCGAACCGGCCGGGTGAGCGGGGCACTGTACCGGCCGGGTGAGCCTGGCACCGTACCGGCGGGAGAGCCGGCGGCAGCGGCCGGGTGAGCGGGCGAGAGTACCCGCTCACCCGGCCGTACGCCGGGGCGTCAGCGCGTGCCCGCGTGCGCCGGGGCGGAATCCCGTCCGGCGAAACGGCCCATCAATTCGTCCGCTTTGGCGCGGTACTCCCCGACCGCCGCCATCTTGATGCCCTCGTACCCGCGCACCACGTCGGGCAGTGCCGCGACCTCCACGGCCGACGGAAGATCCGCCGGGCTCAGCGTGCGGCAGATCTCCGTGATCATCGCCTCGTACTCGGTGATCAGCGCCCGCTCCGTACGGCGTACGGAAGCCGCGCCGAACAGGTCGAGCCGGGTGCCCCTGACATGGCGCATCGCGGCGAGGAGCCGGAACGCCGGCTTGAACCACGGGCCGAGCACGATCTTCCGCTCCATGCCCAGCGCCCGGAGCGCCGGCGGGTGAAGGCGGTAGGACATCCGCGCGCCCTCCCCGAAGCGGTCCTTCACCTCCTGCTCCACGGCGGGGTCCAGCGAGAGCCGCGCCACCTCGTACTCGTCCTTGTACGCCATCAGCTTGTACAGGTGCCGGGCCACGGTCCCGGTGAGTTCCGCCGAGCCGGGCACCCTCTCCTCCTCGGCCCGCCGCACCCGCTCGACGAACCGGGTGTAGCGGGTGGCGTAGGCGGCGTTCTGGTACGCGATGAGGTCGGGCACCCGGACGTCGAGCAGCCGGGCCAGCTCCGAGCCCGGCGCCGCGCCGACCTGGGCGATCAGCCCGGCCGCGACGGCGGACACGGACGGCCGGGGAGCCTTCGGCCCCTCCGCCGCCGCCAGGGCCTCGGCGAACCCCGCGGGGTCGGCGATGGCCAGACGGCCGTAGCGGAAGGCCTTCAGGTTCTCCTCGACCTTCACCCCGTTGAGGGTGATCGCCTCCTCGACGGCCTCGGCGGGCAGGGGCAGCGCGCCGGACTGGTGGGCCGCGCCGGTGAGCAGCAGGTTGGCGTACTGGTCCGCCCCGAGCAGGGTGTTGGCCAGGTGCCGGGCGTCGAGGAACACGGCCGTGCGCGTGGCCTCGCGGATACGGTCCCTGATCGGTCCGGCGGCCGGGAACGACGCCTGCGGGTCGATCACCATCTGACCGGTGGGGACCTCCGCCGTGGAGACGACGGCGACCGTACGGGAGGGGGCCGCCGCGGCGAGGTTCCCGGCGTCCGCCGCGACGAGCAGGTCGCAGCCGAGGTAGAGGTCGCACTCCGCCTCGGCCGCCTTGCCGGCCTGCGGGGTGGGCTCGTCGGTGATCTTGATGTCGGAGACGACCGCGCCCCCCTTCTGCGCGAGCCCGGTCTGGTCCAGGGCCCTGACGTGGCGTCCGGCGAGTGCGGCGGCGGTGCTCAGGATCTGCGCCAGGGTGACGACACCGGAACCGCCCACCCCGGTGATCCGTGTGGTGTGCGAAGCGGTGGGCCGGTGCGCGGGCTCCGGCAGGCGGGCGGCGTCGGGCATCGGGACGGTCCGGGCCGCCGGAGCCGCACCGGACTTGCCGGGAGCCGCACCGGACTTGTCTGAGGCCGCACCCGCCTTCCCGGGGGCCGCACCGGACTTCCCCCTGGCCGGGACGACGGTGAGGAACGAGGGGCAGTCGCCGGCCAGGCACGAGAAGTCCTTGTTGCACGAGGACTGGTCGATCCGCGTCTTGCGGCCGAACTCCGTCTCCACGGGCTGGACCGACAGGCAGTTGGACTTACGGCCGCAGTCGCCGCACCCCTCGCACACCCGCTCGTTGATCATGATCCGTTCCACGGGATCGGGGGCGAGCCCGCGCTTGCGCTTGCGGCGCAGCTCGGTGGCGCACTCCTGGTCGTGGATCAGCAGGGTGACGCCGGGGACGGCCGCGAGGGTCTCCTGTGCCTCGGTCAGCCGGTCCCGGTGCCAGACCCGTACCCCCTTGGGGAGCTTCACCTTCCGGTACCGCTTCACATCCTCGGTGGTGATGATGATCCGGGCGACCCCCTCCGCGAGGAGTCCCCCGGCGATGGCGGGCACCGTCATCACACCGGCCGGCTGCTGCCCGCCGGTCATGGCGACCGCCGAGTTGTACAGCAGCTTGTACGTGACGTTCACCCCGGCCGCGACCGCCGCCCGGACGGCAAGGCTCCCGGAGTGGTGGAAGGTGCCGTCGCCGAGGTTCTGGATCAGGTGGTTCCGCTCCAGGAACGGTTCCATGCCGATCCACTGGGCGCCCTCGCCGCCCATCTGCGTCATGCCGATCACCTCTCCGGCCTGGGCCGGGTCCATGAGCGTGACCATGGCGTGGCAGCCGATACCGGCGCCGACGGTCGACCCCTTCGGAGCCTTGGTCGACAGGTTGTGGGGGCAGCCGGAGCAGAAGTACGGGGTGCGGGTCACCAGCGGCAGCAGCGACAGGAGCGCACGCCCGCCCTTGGCGGCCCCGGCTCCCCCGAGCTGCGGGTCCGTGGACCGCGCGCCCCCGGTCCGCACACCGAGGGCCGCCAGCGTGGGTGCGAGCCGTGCGGCGATCGTGTCGGGGTCGAGCTCTCCGTCCAACGGGAACAGGGCGCTGCCGTCCGCGGCCCGCTTCCCGGAAACCGTCGGCATGGCCTCGGAGCCGTAGAGCAGATCCTTGACCGCCGTCTCGATCAGCGGGCGCTTCTCCTCCACCACGACGATGTGGCGCAGCCCGGCCGCGAACCGTTCGACCACCGTCGGTTCGAGGGGATGGATCATGCCGAGGTGCAGCAGGCGGACGCCGTGCCGGGCGAGTCCGGCGTCGTCGAGTCCCATGCCGGTCAGCGCCTGGCGCAGGTCGAGATAGGTCTTGCCGGGGGCGATGATCCCGACGCGGTCGTCCGGACCTGTGCGGGTGATCCGGTTGAGGCCGTTGACGGCGGCGTAGCGCCGGGCGATCTCCAGGCGGGCGCCGTCCCTGCTCCGTTCCAGTTCACCGAGGGCCGGCTGCACCATCCGGGCGGCCACGGCGTGCCGGACCGGGGTGCCGTCGACGTAGAGATCCGGCACCACCGGCGAGACGCGCCCGGCGCCCACGTCGACCGTGCCGGAACCGTCGGCGACCGCGGTCACGATCTTCAGCGCGACCCACAGTCCGCTGACCCGCGACATGGCGACGCCATGGAGCCCGAAGTCGAGCGCCTCCTGCGGATCGGAGGGGTAGAGCGTGGGAATCCCGAGGTCGGCCAGGAGCAGTTCGGAGGCACCGGGCACCGTCGAGGACTTCGCGGCGGGGTCGTCGCCGACCAGGGCGAGCGCACCGCCATCGGGGTGCGTACCCATCAGGTTGTTGTGCCGCAGGGCGTCCGACGCCCGGTCCAGTCCGGGCGACTTGCCGTACCAGATGCCCGTGATGCCGTCGACGCGCTTGTCCGGCTGCATGGCCGCGAGCTGCGTCCCCTGCACCGCCGTGGCCGCCAGTTCCTCGTTGACACCGGGCCGGAGGACGACGTCGTACTCGTCGAGCAGTTCCCGGCAGCGCTCCAGCTCCATGTCGTAGCCGGCCAGGGGCGAGCCCTCGTAGCCGGACACGAAGGCGGCGGTACGGCGCCCGGCCCGGCGGTCCGCCCGGCGCAGGTCGAGGGTCAGCCGGGCGAGCGCCTGGATGCCCGTGAGATGGAGGCTGCCCTCCTCGCGCACGTACCGGTCCTGAAGCGTCGGGCGCGCGGCCTTCGGCGTCTCCGTACGGTCGTCATGGTCGGATCGGTCCGTACGGGCGTCATGGCCGGATCGGTCCGTACGGTCGTCACGGTCGGATGGGTCCGTACGGTCGTCACGGTCCGTACGGTCGCCGAGACCGGCGTGACCCGTGCGGTCGTTGTGGTCCGCGTGGTCTGTGCGGTCCTTCTTGTACTTCTTGTCCTTGTGGTCCATGTGCTTTCCTCCCGCGATGACATCGGCGGTCAACGGCGTACGGGCCGTGCGAGAGGGGGCCCGGCGGACGGCGGACTCACCGCCGGCCGGGCCCCTGTGCACGTGTCGTACCGGAATACAGCTGTGCTGCTGAACGGGCGGCCACCCCGGGCGTCGTCCGGCCCGGCCCGGGTCACGGCCCGCCCGGTCTAGGCGGCGGCCCGGGTCGCGGTCAGCAGCTCGTACAGCGCCGCGCTCAGGGAGTCCTCGCAGGTTCCCTCGGCGCTGCTCCACGCGATGTGTCCGTCGGGCCGGACGAGGACGGCTCCGTCCGCCGGGATACCGAGCTGTTCCAGTCCGGTGCCGTCGGTGCTGACGATGTCCCGGCCGACCACGACGGTGTGCGACGGCACGCTCTCGGCCACCGCCGCGAAGGCGTCGGCCCAGACCCCGCCGGCGGGACCGACGATCAGCGTGAAGCCGGGGATCAGGAGGTCCAGCGTCGACACCCGGGCGTCGGCCCGTTCGACCCAGGCGTGCGGGAGCCGGGCGCCGCGCACCGCGGACGGGCGGAAGTCGGTGGCGGAGGGCGGGGCGTCCGTCGCTTCCGGCCGGCCGGGCCCGTAGACGTAACCGATCTCCTGGTTGAGCGCGTCGAAGTGCGGCCGCTGGACCGGGATGGCCGCCGCGAGCCGCCTGCGCGCTTCGGCCGCCACCTCCGGGTCCGGGCTTTCGAGACGCGCGGCGATGTCGCCGGTGTCCGGTCCGATGCCCGCGTCAGCCATCTTGAGCGCGTTGCCCACGCTGTGGCGTGCGTTGTCCAGGGCGACCGGGCGGCGTTCGCTCTCGTAGCTGTCGAGCAGGTCCTCGGGCGCCCACCCGTTGATCACCGCGGCGAGCTTCCAGGCGAGGTTGTCCGCGTCGGCGAGGCCGGTGTTCATGCCCAGCCCGCCTGTCGGGGGGAACTGGTGCGCGGCATCGCCCGTCAGGAAGACACGGCCGCTGCGGTAGTGCTTCGCGGTCCGCGCCGCCATGGTCCACGGCCCCACGGCCCGGATCTCCACGTCGAGTTCGTCCACGCCGACCGCGTCGCGGATGATCTGCGCGCACCGCTCGGGCGGATAGTCGGCCGGTGACTCGGTGGCCGGGTCGAAGCTCCGCTGGAAGGTCCACCGGCGGTCGCCGTCCATCCCGATGAAGACCCCGGGGGAGACCGAGTTGATCGCCCAGATCAGCAGCGCGGGATCACGGCTCGTCCAGGGGGACAGGTCCGCGTGGAAGTAGATGTTGAGCTGGTGGCCCAGTACCGGCGGCCCTTCGAGCCCGATCCCGAGCGCGTCGCGGATCACGCCGGTCGCACCGTCGGCCGCGACCGCGTAACGCGCCCGGAGCGTCTCCTGCCGCTGCCCGCTCTCCACCGCCACCTCGACGTCGCCGCCCCGGTCGGTCACGTCGAGGACGGTGGTGTCGTAGCGGAGCGTGGCCATGCCCTGGGCGAGCACCGCGTCCAGGAGGTGCTGCTGCACGCGGTCCTGGGCGCAGGAGGTGAGCACCTCGGGGGACGCGTCGATGCGGCGCAGAATGTCCTCGCCGGGGCCGTCGGCCAGGTTGATGCGGCCGAGGTCGCGCCCGGACAGGGTCTGTTTCCACCGGATGTTGTGCGTCCACTCCGGGTCGACCGCGTCCCTGAGCACCGCGTCCGTGACGCCCCAGGCCCTCAGCAGCTCCATGGACCGGGTGTTGACGACGTGGGCCCGGGGGTGCGGGTTGACACCGGAGTACCGCTCGCACACGACGCTGCGTACGCCGTGCCGGCCCAGTACCAGCGCGGTGGCCAGCCCCACGGGGCCGGCACCGACGATGAGTACGGGGGTGTCGGTGACGGTCATGACTGCTTGACCAGTTCCGCGAAGGGCTCACCCGACTCGAAGCGGCGGACCAGTTCGTCCGGATCGAATTCGACCCCGATCGGGTTGTCGGCGAAGGCCCCGGAGCGGAACCACGCGTCGAGCTCCGCCTCCGTGGCGAAGTTGTCGATCTGCAGCTCGATGTGGTTGCCGTCGGGGTCGGCGAAGTACATCGACGTGGTCGGCCCGTGGTTGATGCACCAGAACGGATGGACCCCGTCCGCCTTCAGCCGCCGGTAGGTGCCGAGCAGGTCATCCAGTGTGTCGTAGGTGAAGGCCGCGTGGTGCAGACCGGTGTGCGACTCACCCGGCCGTTCCGAAGCCCCGGTACCCACGAGCGCGATCCGATGGTGCTCGTCGTCGTAGGTGAGGAAGGCGATGAAGCCGTTGGAGAACGTGACGCGGCCTTCGAGGACCCGTACGTACCACTCCGTCATCTCTGGAACCTGACCGGTCCGGAAGACGATGTGGGCGAGTTTGCCTGGAGAAGCCATGACGGCAACCTCCTCATCGAGGGCAGAAACAGCCTTCTTGGCTGCCATACAAGAGGAGCATAGGGACGCTCTTGTGTGGCAGTCAAGAGAACGGGGCGCGGGCCTCCCGTGGCGGGCACGCGAAATCCGCCGGTCACCGGCCGTCGAGGGCGGTCGCGGCATTCACGGCGTACGGGAGAGGGATGGCAACGCACGGAAAGCTCGCCGGGGCCCGGGGCGTCACGGGGGCCTCCGGCTCCATGGCTTCCGGCACCGGGCCTCCAGCGCCGGGGCTTCCGGCTCCAGGGCTTCCGGCACCGGCGCGCAGATCGACGCCCGGCGGCGCGGGGTGGACCCGGCGCGCGGGGGCGGCTCACGGCGCACGATCCCCGGTGGCGCGGGTCAGCACACGGCCCCACGGACCGGGCTCACGGCACACGCGGGGCAGGGCTCAGCGCGGGGCGGGTGCGCGCCGGTGCGCGCCGACGACGGCGCTCAGCGCGGCGCGGCGCGGCGCTCAGCGCCAGCGCGAGGTGGGGCAGCGCTCAGCGCGGGCGGCGCCCAGCGCGCGGTGGGTCAGCTCACGGCGCGCGCGGCGGCGGCGGCCACCAGCGCCTCGGTCAGCAGCTCGACGAGCTCACAGGTCTCACGGTCGCTCCTGCGCACACTGACCAGCAACCCCTCGAACAGCACATGCGCGGTGTCCGCGACGAGCCCGACGTCGGCCCCCTCGGGCAGCCGGGTCGCGATGGACGCGAGCAGGCGCTCCTCCAGCCACTCCTGCATCCGGGCATAGGTCTCGCCGAGCGCCTTCGACTCGACTATCCGCTCGTACGCCTCCCGGTGCAGCCCGCGATAGGGCTCCATGTCGGCCAGCAGGGCCACCAGCTCGCGCTGCGGATCGCCGCCGACCCCGGGGTCCGCCTCCACCCGGGCACGCACCTGCGCGAAGAAGCGGTCGATCGCCGCCGCGAACAGGTCGTCCTTGGTCGGGAAGTACCAGCGCACGGCATTGGCCGCGACCCCGGCCGCCCGGCCGACCTCGGCCACGCTGGTCGCCTTGTACCCCTTGGCCGCGAAGAGCTCCCACGCGTGCTCGACCATGGCGGCCTCGCGCTCGGCCCTGGGGATCTGCTGTCGGTTACGTGGCATGCCAAAGAGCCTATGCCGAATACCCCGACCCCCGGTCACGGCCGGTGAACACCCCTTGACGAGCGGACGCCCATCATCTTGACTCTGAAACAAGAAGACTCTTGCTTTTGAAACAAGAGCATCGGCCGGCCGGACAAAGGGGTTCGTGATGCGTCTGTACAGCACCGATCTGGGCATCGCCAGGGAGGACAGTCCCGGAGAACTGTCCCTGCTCGATCTGCCCTTCGCGGACCTGGACACGCTTCTGCGGGGCCCCGGCGTCGAAGCGGCCGGGCCGGCGCCGGTCACCGGCCGCACCCCGCTCGACCGGGTGAGGGTGCACGCACCGGTGGGCCGGCCGGGCAAGGTGCTCATCGTCGGCCTCAACTACCGCAGCCACGCGACGGAGGCGCTGGAGATGATCGCCTCCATGGGGCGGGGCCCTCTCGCCCTCCCCGAGGAACCGAACTTCCAGGTCGTGGCGGGGTCAGCCGTGATCGCGCCCGGCGCGGACATCGTGCTCCCGGCGGTCGCGGCGACCCGGGTCGATTACGAGGGCGAGGTGGCCGCGGTCATCGGACGTACCGCGACAGCCGTGTCCCCCGCCGACGCCGGACAGCATCTCGCGGGTCTGACGATCACCAACGACGTGACCGCCCGCGACATCCAGCGCCGTGCGATGTCCGGGGACCCGACCGCCTCCATCGGCGTCGCCAAGAGCTTCGACACATTCAAACCGCTCGGCCCGTGCCTGGTGACCCCGGACGAGTTCGGTGAGCCGCTCGACCTGCGGCTGCGTACCCGGGTCAACGGCGAACCCCGCCAGGACGACCGGACCAGCAGCTTCATCCACCGGCTGCCCGAGCTGATCTCGTACCTCTCGCACTATCTGACCCTCGAACCGGGCGACGTGATCTGCACCGGTTCGCCGAGCGGCGCCGGATTGTTCTCCGACAGCTTCCTGCGCCCCGGCGACGTGGTGGAGGTGGAGGTGGAGGGCATCGGAACGCTCCGCAACCAGGTCGCCGGGGCCTGACCGACCCCACGGACCGCCACCCCCGCCTCGTCACAGAAGCGACCGGAGGTACGAGGAGAGGCTTCAGAGGCAGGGGTTCACACCCAAGACCTCGGCGGAGCGGCCCACACCCGAGGCCTCACAGGTGAGGTTTCACACCTGAGACCTCACACCTGCTACCTCACAGGTGAGGTGTGAGCGACGGCATGAGGTCCTGGAAGGTACGGCCGTCCGCCGGGCTTCCGATGGCCGCCATCTCCCAACCCGTGCCGCTGCGCCGCACCTTGGCCATGATCTGGGCGGTGTGACGGCCGCCTCCGGTGAGGGTGTAACGGGCCAGTTCCTGCCCGTTGGTCTCGTCGACCAGCCGGCAGAAGGCGTTGTCGACCTCTTCGAAGGTCTGGCCGGTGAAGGAGTTCACGGTGAAGACGATCTGGTCGATGTGGACGGGGACGCGCTGAAGGTCCACGACGATCGACTCGTCGTCGCCGCCCTGCCCCGCGCCGCCGACGCGGTTGTCCCCGGTGTGGCGTACGGAACCGTCGTCACTCACCAGATGCTGGAAGAAGACGACGTCCACCGGCTGCTTCTCGGCGAAGAGCACCGCCGAGGCGTCCAGGTCGATCTCGCGGGCGGTGAGCCGGGCGAGGAACCCCTTGCGCGCCGCGGCCTTCCAGCCCAGTCCCATCCGTACGACGGTCAGGGCGCCGCCGTCGGACTTGCTGAGGCTGATCTGCTGACCCTTGGTCAGGTTTACGGACATGTGCCGCCTCTTCGTTGGTTCGGATGGGCCTCGTACGCATGCTTCGCACGCATGCTCGTACGCACGGACTTCGTACGCGTGGACTTCGTACGGTGATGCTGACAGGTTCAGACGGGCCGGGCAGGTCCGCCGCCCGTACCGTCACCCGGCCGCACGTCGGCACCGTCCACCGGCTGGGCCCGGATGACGCCGGGGGCTGCCGGCTGCGCCTGCGGGCCGGCGGCGGAACCCTCGGACTTCATCGCCTTGGCCTCGCTCTTGAGGATGCGCGCCGCCTTGCCCGCGTTGCGGGCCAGGTCCGGGAGTTTCTTCGCGCCGATGACGATCAGGACGACGATCAGGAGTATGGCGAGTTCGCTGATTCCGAACACCGGGATCCGCTCTCTTGAAGTGGCCGTGAAGGACGAGACACACGAGACGCACGGGACGGGTGCGGGGGCCGGGGCCGGGGCGCACGGAACGGAGGGCGCCGGAAGCGTGGGCCCGCACCCCGCGTCCGGCGCCCCGCGCCCTTCGGCTCGCCGCCCGCTACAACAGGTCAGACATTGACGCCGAAGTCCTTGGCGATACCGGCGAGCCCGCTCGCGTACCCCTGGCCGACGGCGCGGAACTTCCACTCGGCGCCGTTGCGGTACAGCTCGCCGAAGACCATGGCGGTCTCCGTGGCGGCGTCCTCGGACAGGTCGTAGCGGGCGAGTTCGGCGCCACCCGCCTGGTTGACCACACGGATGAAGGCGTTGCGCACCTGACCGAAGCTGTGTCCTCGGCTCTCGGCGTCATGGATCGACACCGGGAAGACGATCTTCGCCACACCGGCGGGTACGGCGGCCAGGTCGACCTTGATGACCTCGTCGTCGCCCTCGCCCTCACCGGTCAGGTTGTCACCGGTGTGCTCGACCGAGCCGTCCGGGCTGGTGAGGTTGTTGAAGAAGACGAAGTGCTGGTCGGAGAGGACCTTCCCGGCCTCGTCGACGAGCAGGGCGCTGGCGTCGAGGTCGTAGTCGGTGCCGGTGGTGGTGCGGACGTCCCAGCCGAGACCGACCAGTACGGCCGTCAGCCCCGGGGCCTCCTTGCTGAGCGAGACGTTGCCGCCCTTGGCCAGGCTGACACCCATGTCGTACCCCTATCCCGCGTATGTGCCGTGCAGAGGAGCCGGGTCCGTTGCCCGGGTCCCGGTAACAGTCTCAAAATCTACAGGACTGTAGAAGGAGAGGGGAGGGCCGACGGCCGGTACAGGGCTCTTCCGGCCAGTACGATGAACCGCCCCGCAGCGGTGTGCGGGCCACGAGGCGGGAGGGAGACGGCATGACCGACCGGAACCAGGACGGTGCCGCCCGGCATCCCCGCCGCCGTGGCCAGGGAGAGCTGGAATCGCTGGTGCTGGCGGCGCTGCGACAGGCCCCGGGCCCGGTGAACGCCGCCTGGGTGCAGGAACGGCTCACCGGCGACCTCGCGTACACCACCGTGATCACCATCCTCACGCGTCTGCACGCCAAGGGAGCGGTGGCCCGTGAGCGGACCGGCCGGTCCTTCGCCTGGACACCGGCCGCCGACGAGGCCGGGCTCGCGGCACTGCGGATGCGCAAGGTGCTGGACGGGGAGTCGGACCGCGAGGCAGTCCTGGCCAGTTTCGTCACCACCTTGTCCCCGGGGGACGAGGAGCTGCTGCGCGGCCTGCTCGCCGAGACGGCCGACGACGCGGAAGACTGACGACATGGGCGTGTTCGTCTTCCTGCCGCTCGTCCTGCCCCTGAGCGCGTGGCCCATCGCGCGCCTGGCCGAGCAGCATCTGCATCCGCGCGCCGCCACCCTGCTCCTGACGGCGGTCGCCGCCGTCCTCGCGGTGTGCAGCACGCTGTGCCTCGCGCTGCTGATGGTCGTCGGTACGGCGCAGCTGCCGGGCAACCCGTTGCCGGACGCCTGGTCGGATCCGGAGGTGCGCGAGGCACTGCCGTACGACGAGGTGGCGGGCAAGGTGGCCATCCCCGCCCTGATCGCCGTGCTCGCCTCGTGCGCGCGGACGGTGTGGCGGCACCATCGCGTACGGCGCCGGGCCGGCCAGGCACTGGCGTGGCTGCCCCCGAGGCCGGTGGCGGTGCTGCCGGACGAGACGCCGTACGCGTACGCGCTGCCGGGCGGCCGGCGCGACCGGATCGTGGTGACGACCGGCATGCTGGCCGGTCTGAACGCTCCGGAGCGCCGGGCGCTGTTCGCTCATGAGCGTGCCCATCTGTCCGGCCGCCACCACCGCTTCCTGCTGGCCGTGCAGATCGCCGCGCGGGCCAACCCGTTTCTGCGGCCGCTGCGTACCGCCGTGATCTACACGGCGGAACGGTGGGCGGACGAGGACGCGGCGGCGGCGGTCGGCAGCCGGCGCGCCGTGGCCCGCGCGATCGGCAAGACGGCTCTGATCTCACGCGGCGCGCCCGTCGCCACGCTCGCGGGTTTCGCGGCGGTCGGGCCGGTGCCGCGGCGGATGGCCGCCCTGCTCGGGCCGGCCCCCGCCGCACGCGTATGGCCCTCCGTGTTCACCACGGTGGGGCTGGCGGCCTGGGGAGCCGCGGCGGGCACGACCGTATCGGCGCTGTCCTCCGCGAATGCGGCGATCACGCTCTACCTGGTCCTGCACGCGGCGACACCGATGTAACCCGTGGTGCGGGGCGGAGCGGACGGCGCGACGGCCGGTACAGACTTCCGGCTACGGACCTACAGGGCTTCCAGGCCCAGGCCCCCTGGCCCTCCGGCTCCCCTGGCCTTCCGGACCCCGGCCTTCCGGCCCTCCGGGACTGCCGGACCACCCCGGGTCTTCCGGCCCTCCGGATCCCCGGCCCGCACGCCTCCCGGGCTCTCCGGTGCCTACAGGTCGAACTCGTGCGGCGGCAGATCGAGCGCGAAGCACGCCTCGCGGACGATCGCCTGCTCGGACTTGTCGAAGTCGCCGTCGGCGCCGCCGATGACGATGCCGATCTGGATGACGGCACGCGCCTCCGCGGGCTTCTTCTTCGCCTTGGCGATCTCCTGCATCACGCTGACCTTGCCGAAGGCGAAGTCGGCGGCGAGCTTGTTGAGGTTGTCGTCGAAGCGGCGCTGGAGGTCGTCCGCGGGGAAGTTCTGGAGCACCTCGTTGGACGCGATGAGCTGGGCGACGCGCTGCCGCTCGGACGGGTCGACGGAGCCGTCGGCGGCGGAGACGAGCGCGCACATCGCCATGCTGGCGTCCCGGAACGCGCCGCTCTTCAGGTCGTTCTTCTTCGCCATGAGCTGGGTCTGCATCGTCGACGCAGATTCCTTGAAACGGTCCCACAGGGCCATGAGAACTCCGTATGTGTAGGGCCGTCCGGACCGGATGGAGCGCCCGGACGACCGGTTTTTCTACATTTACGTAGAAGCTATCAGGGGTGACGAAACGGCCTCAGCCCTCGTCGCCCTCTTCCTCGTCGCCTTCGAAGAAGTCGCCGACCTCGTCGACGACCTCGGCCGCGACCATTCCGCCGACGACGCCGACGGCGAGTCCGGCCGCGCCCGCCGCCACGACCGTGCCCATACCCGGTCCGGAGCGCCGGCCGTGCTCGTCGCCCTGATGATGCTCACCGTGGTGATGTCCGGCGTCGCCGAAGTGGCCGCCCCGGTACGGATCCTGGTGCCCGTACGCCCCATGGGAACCGTACGAGTCCCGGTGCTCCACCAGCCGGCTCATCCAGGCATCGATCTCGGCGTTCCAGTCACGGTGCCCGACGTCCTGGTGACTCACGGTGAACCGGGTGATCACGTCCTGCCCCTCGGTGAAGAGGCCACCGCGCTTGTCCGCCTCCAGGACCACCTCCATCCCGCCCGGGTTCGCGAGGAAGGTCACCTCGATCTCGTTGACCGCGTGCGCGTAGCGCGCCGAGGGTGTGAGCTCGACCTCCTGGTAGAAGGGCAGCTGCTGGCCGGTACCGCGGATCCGCCCCAGCTCCAGATCGGCGGACCTGAAGCCGAAGCCGCTCTGCCCGAAGGCTTCGAGCACGGCTTCCTGCACCGGCAGCGGACGCACCGCGAGCGGGTCCAGGTCACCCTTGTCCCTGGCCCCCGCCACCGACAGTTCGGTACGCACACCGAGGACGATCCCGAGCTGCTGACCGTGGAGTTCGGTGACGGGCGTCTCCCACGGCAGCGTCATGCCGAAGGGAACACTGCGCTCCTCCCCCGCGGCGAGGCGGAAGTTCCCGCCGACGGCGACGCGGTCGAAGACCACGACGCCCTCGTGCTCACCGTCCTCGTGCTCGGCCTCCACCCTGGCGACCAGCTCCAGGGTGATCTGCTCAATGGTGAAGTCGGCGTCGCCGCCCCTGAGATGGACCTGCCCGGCAAGGCTTCCGCCGGGCAGCACCGTGCCCGCGTCGAGAACCGTGTCCACCGTGGGCCCGCCCACACCGAGCGAGCCGAGCAGCCGTTTGAACACCATCGTGGCGTTCACTCCTTCTTTCTCTGCGTGCGGTTTCCCGCGCCGCCTACTTGGAGGCCGTGTCCAGGGCGGCCAACGCCTGCGCCCAGCGCGCGTACTTCAGGTCGGCCAGATCGGCGACCGACGTGACGCCGAACGCCTCCTGGAGCAGCTCGCCGTCCCGGTCCGAGACGCCCTTCAGGGCGGACACGGGGGCGGCGAGGATCTCCGGCAGGCCCTTGTCCGCCCACGCCTTGTCCAGCACCTTGTCCAGGTCGATCGAAGCCATGACGGTCCTCCTACGGAATGCGGATGGATGGTGCGCGCGACGGTCCAGGAACGGCGATCGGCCGGCGACCGGCCCGGTCGCGCGCACGGCGAAGCAGGAAGTCCGAGCCGTCCCGGACTTCATCTACACGCCTGTAGAAGCATAGGGCCGCAAGGCGGCGGCCGAGACGGATTCCGGAGACCCAAGGGCACTCAACTCACCCCCGGCGCAAAGAGAACAGCCCCTCCCGAACACGCGGGAGGGGCTGTTCTCGTTCCGCCCACGGAGGGCGGGGCAAAACCGGAGCCCGGCGACGGCACGATCCCCCCTCGCCGATGAACCGCTGAGCACCGAAGTCACGCCGTGGTGGTCACCTTGGCCTTGCGCAGAGCCAGGAAGAGGGCCAGCACCCACCCCAGGAACGTCGCGCCGAAGAGGACGTTGATGACCAGGACCAACCACCGGTTATCCGTCTGGCGGTTGAAGGCGATCAGGGACGGCAGCAGGTAGACCGCCGCTCCGAGAACGCCCAGAACCAGGGTCACCAGTATTTCCATGAGTCTCCTTCGACAGGTCGGCCGGATCGGTCAGCGTATCCGGCGGACATGACCTCGCCCGGTCCGACGAACAGTCAATCGCCGCGATCCACAAGGGATCAGGCATGAACCGGACCGGACACGCAGCGGACCACGACCCCTCCGCGGATTCCTCCCGACCGGCCGAGGAACGGGCCCTGCCCGATGAAGAAGGACCGCCTCGACCTCATGGTCCCCGTACGCGCGGAAATGGCCCCACCCTGGGCGGGCAGATCGACGCCTTTACCCGAGTGATTCCTCCGGCGTGCGATCCACGTGCGCTCGGAGCTGATGAATTGCGGCGGCACGGTCGAGGAAGTCGCGCCAGGTGGTCATGGCGCCATCCAGGTCGAGGCCGAGAACACCCTCCCCGCCCGGCACCGCGCGCGGCCGGAGGACCAGATCAAGCGCCAGTGCGCCCCGCGCCGTGGCAGGCCCGGGGATGTCGCGGCCCTGGTGGCGTTTCTCGTGGGCCCCTCCGCCTCGTTCATCACGGGGCAGTCCGTCCACGTCGACGGTGGCTGGCTGGCTGCTGCTGCTGCTGCTGCTGCTGCTGCTGCACTGAGACCACCAACAAGCAAGGAGACAAACCGAAATGATGGAACGAGTCCGCGCCGTCCTCGTCACCGCCGACGACACGATGCTGGTCATCCGCCGCACCAGGCCCGGCATCCCCGAATACTGGGTGCTCCCCGGCGGCGGCGTCGAACCCGGCGACGCGTCCCGGGAGGCCGCCCTCCACCGGGAGATCCACGAGGAGATCGCGGGGAAGGCCGACATCATCCGCCTCCTCCACACGACGGAGTCGGACGACGAGCGCCAGCTCTTCTACCTCACCCGCATCACGACCTGGTCCTTCGACGACCGCACCGGCCCCGAGTTCAGCGCCGAAGGCCGCGGCGAATACGCACTGGAGGAGATCCCGCTGACCCTGGAGGGGCTCGACGCCATCGACCTCAAGCCCGAGGAGATCGCCCACGTCCTACGAGGGGCCATCAGCGCCGGAAGCCTCGGAGCCGAGGCATAGCTCTGATCCCTCGCGTACTTCCACACTCCACCAGGGCCGGCACCGAGATGATCTACGAAGAAGCGCCCCGCCCGGCCGAAACCGATCGGGGCGCTCCACCACAGGTCAGGGGGCTTCCCCTGCCCCGCTCTCGGTAGGCCGTGTGGGACTCGAACCCACAACCAACGGATTAAAAGTCCGCTGCTCTGACCAATTGAGCTAACGGCCCCTGGCACATCACCCCCGAGCATAGCCCCCGGGAGCCCGGCAGCCGATCCGGTATCGGGTGCCGGGGGCTGTCGTCCCGGGCGGAGGGCGGTCAGGATGCGGTCACTGCGGGGATTCGTGGGGAATCGTGCGCCGGTGATCCGGGTCATCGGCGCTGCCGGTGGTTCCGGAGGCGCCGGGGCCCTCGGAGGTGGCAGGTGCGCCGGGGCCCTCGGAGGTGGCGGGGGGCCCCGGGGATGCCGTCGGTCGCTGGGGGCTGCGCGGTGCCGGCGGGTTTCAGGAACCAGTGCCTGGCCGAGGCCAGCCACCACGTCGCCGCGAAGCCGAGCACCACCAGGACCGCGATCGGGGCGTAGTTGAAGGTCTCCGGGGTGACCGGGGACACCTGGGGCAGCATGAACAGCACCGTGATGATCACGACCCAGGTCACCGCGACGATGCCGACCGGGCGGGACCAGCGGCCGAGGTGCCAGGGGCCCCGGGCGAAGTCGTCGCCGCGCAGGAGGCGGAGCAGGGTGGGGATGACGTAGGCGATGTAGAGGCCGATCACCGCGATGGAGGTGACGGCGGCGTACGCGGTGACGTTGATCAGGTACGGGAGGCCGAGGGCCAGGGCTCCCAGTGCGGCCAGCCAGACCGCCGCGACGGGGGTCCGGGTGCGCGGGCTGACCGTGTGCCAGACGCGGGAGAACGGAAGGGCGCCGTCGCGGGAGAAGGCGTAGATCATGCGGCTGTTCGCGGTGACCGAGGCCATGCCGCAGAAGAGCTGGGCCCCGATCACGACCAGCAGCAGGAGTTTGCCGGTGGTGGCGCCGAGGGCGTCCAGCAGGATCTGGGCGGGCGGGGCGCCGGTCGGGGACGTGAGGGCGCCCTCGTACGACTGGATGGCGAAGGTGAAGCCGAGCAGGAGGACGAACCCGGCGATCCACGAGGTCCAGATGGACTGGACGATGCCGCGCGGCCCGGCCACGGCGGCGTCGTGCGTCTCCTCCGTCATGTGCGCCGAGGCGTCGTAGCCGGTGAAGGTGTACTGGGCCATCAGCAGGCCGATCATCACGACGTAGAAGCCGCTGCCCCACCCCGTGTTGTTGACGAACTCGGTGAACACGTACGACGCCGACCGGTGCGAGTCCGGTACGAAGGTCAGGGCGCCGACGATGACGGCCACCCCGACGACGTGCCACCAGACGCTGACGCTGTTGAGGAACGCCACGATGCCGACGCCGAACGTGTTGAGGAGGCCGTGCAGCACCAGGATCGCGGCGAAGAGCAGGATCGTCCGGCCGGGCGTGACCTCGAAGCCGAACTGGAGGTTCAGATAGGCCCCGAGGAAGGACGCCGCCCCGAAGTCGATCCCGGCGGTGACGGCGACCTGGCCGAGCACGTTGAACCAGCCCGTGAACCACGCCCAGGCCGCCGCCGAGCGCGGCGGGGCGAGACGGTGGGCCCAGAAGTACAGGCCCGCGGAGGTCGGGTACGCCGAACAGATCTCCGCCATCGCCAGCCCGACGAACAGCGTCATCAGGCCGACCCCGACCCAGCCCCAGGTGATGACGGCGGGTCCGCCGGTGTTCATCCCGAACAGATACAGCGTCAGACAGCCGGAGAGCACCGAGATGATCGTGAACGAGACGGCGTAGTTGGAGAAGGCCGACATCCGGCGGGCCAGGACCTGGGTGTACCCGAGTTCGGCCAGCCGTGCCTCGTCCGACCCTGGGGAAGGCGGCGATCCGGGGGAAGCCGGCGGTCCGGACGGGGGCGGTGACGCGGATGGTGCCGGCGGTTCGGACGAGGCGGACAGGGCGGGTAAGGCGGATGACGCGGGCGAGGCGGGCGGTTCGGACGAGGCGGATGACGCGGGCGAGGCGGATGACGCGGACGGTCCCGGTGGTCCCGCCTGTGGCGCGGGTGAGTCGTTTGTCATGCCCCCAGCGATTCCCTCACCGGGGGCATGACATGCGTACGGCGTGCCCCGGGCCCTGCCCGGCACGTCCCGGCCGGCCCCGCCCCCTCCGGGCGCACGGGACCGGGCCGGCCGGAGGTCCTCAAGGCCGTCCCGCAGTCCCTGGCGGGCGAGCCTCTAGAACACGCCCTTGTACACCTGCCAGCCGGACGCGATCTGCGTCCGCCCGCCGAATGTCCCGTTGCCCCTGCCGTCGGTGCGGAACAGCCGGCCGGACGTGTCCCGGGTGAGGAGATCGGCCTTGCCGTCGCCGCTGATGTCCCCGACGCCGACGACCGCGTCGTACGAGGCGCCCCATTTCTTGGCGATCAGCACCCGGGAGCCGAACTGGCCCGAGGCCTTGCCGTAGTAGCGCCACACGTTCTTCGACTTGTCCGTGGCCAGCAGATCGCCGTGCCCGTCACCGTTCAGGTCGCCCACACCCACGATCCTGGTGTACGTCCACTTCGAGCGGATCTTGCGGCCCGGGGCCAGGGTCGCGTTGCTCCTCGCCGGGAACAGGTACACATCCCCGGTCTTCTTCTTCCAGCCCAGCAGATCGGCCCGCCCGTCGCCGGTCAGGTCACCGGGGGAGGTGAGCGTCCGGTACGCCTGGAATCCCGTGCCCAGCTTCGTGTACGGGGACTTCGGCGTCAGCGCCTTCCCGCAGCCGGGCCGATAGCCGCGCAGCGTGCCGTCCGCCATCCGTACCAGCACGTCGTTGCACCGGTCGTTGTCGAGATCGCCGAAGGGAACCGCGAGGGCGGACGTCGGCCAGCCCGAACCGCTGGTCTTCCCGGAGAGCTTCCCCGCCCCGTCGCCGCGCTGCAGCGTGAACGAGCCCTTGGAGTTCAGCGTCAGCACGTCGGCGAAACCGTCGCCCGAGTGGTCGCGGAGCACCGCGGACCCGCCGGTCAGCCGGATCGCCCCGGTCGTCACCGCCGCCCCCGCGCCGTCCGCCGGACGCGCGGTCAGGGTCCAGGTGTAGACCCCGTTGGGCAGCAGGCCGCCCGCCGCCGTACGGCCGTCCCAGGACGCGGCGAGGGAGTGGTCGGCCGCCCCGCCCGAGCGGGTGGCCACCGTACGGCCGGTCGCCCTGCTCCGGAGGTCGAGTGTCCAGGACCCCACGGGCCTGGACAGCCACCACTGGCCGCGCCAGGCGACGGGAGTGGCGTCCGTCTCGGCCGTCGCCGTCACCACGCTGTACGTGGAGGTGAGCGGGGGAACCGGGGCCCCGGCGCGCAGCACCCGGATCCCGTCGTTCGCGCGGAAGGCGATGTCGCCGGTACGGACGTCGAGCGAGGGCAGGCGTCCGGGACCGAGCGGATACCGCACGGCCGTGGCCCCCCGCACGTCGTACCGGGTGACCTGGCCGCCGTCCGCCACCAGTACGGCCCCCTGGCCCAGCCGGGCCTCACCGTACTGGGCGATCGGGTCGAGCGAGGTGTGCTGCCGGGTACGCGTGTTGTACACCCCGGCGGCCTCGTGCGGGGCGCCGGGGACGTAGCACCGCCAGAACAGCCACTCCCCCACCGCCTGGATGCCGCTCACGTCGGTGCAGCCGCTGCCGACGGTCGCCGTCGTCAGTTTCGCCCCGGTGCGCACCTGCCGCGCCGTCAGCGTCATCTTCCCCGCGACCGGCGGGGCGGACGTCCACAGGGTGTCGCCCCACAGGGCCGCGGGAGTGTCGGGCTCGTCGCGGACGACGGTGCCGTTGTCGATGTCGATGACCCGCAGCCTCCGCGGGGCATTGTCCTTCGGCCTGCCGCTGATCAGGACGAGGTTTCCGGAGGCGCCCCGGACGAGGGCTCCGTCGATGCTGCCGCCCGGGGCGGCCACGAGGCCGGTCGGCCACTGCGCGCCCGGGAAGGTCCCCTTGCCGTCCACCACGGAGAGCGCTCCGTGGTGGTCCGGTGTGGCGCTGACATGGACGAGACGCCCGTCGCCGGTGGCCACGAGTTCGGGGCAGTACGTCTGCTTGCCGCCGCAGGTCTTCAGGCTGCCCTGGAGGCTTCCGCGGTCCGTACGGGGCCCATGGCCCGGGGCCGCGGAGGTGAGCCCGTACGTGTAGGCCGCCGTGCGCTCGTCCCCGTACTCGACCGAGGTGACCTGCCCGTCGTCCACCAGCAGACGCTGGGTGGCCATCGGCACGGGGGCGATCGGGAGCACCTTGGCCACCCGTACCTCGCCGGAGGGCTGCGCCGTGATGGCCTGGAACCCGTAGTCCAGGGCGGATGCCCCGCCCATGACGACCATCCCGCCGTCCGGGCGCGTCGCCAGCCGGTCCTTGACCGCGCGGGCCAGGAGTTCGCGCTCGGGCGAGCCGTCGAAGGGCGCCGCGGAGATACGCCACTGGGCGGCGTCCATCTTCTTGGGACCGTAGGCGGGATCGTGCCGGGCGACGATGAGCGAGTCGCCCACCGCGCCGAGGATCACCGCCGACCTCCCCGGCATCCTGGCCACCTCGAACGAGTCGTCGAACTTCCCGGCCTCGTAGAGGCGTACGCCGTTCTCCCGCCCATGGACCACCATGCGGTTCCCGGCGACCACGGGCGTACCGAGCGTGTCCTCGGGCAGCAGGATCATATGTGCCGTGGCGAGGTCCACCCACCCGTATCGGGTCCGCTCCTCGCCGGGCACCGTGACAGCGCTCAGGAATCCCCGTGCCCCGGCCCGTTGCCCGCTGTCGATCTCCGCGCCTTCGGGCACTCCCGTCACCGGACGGTCCACGGTGGTGGTGCCGTCCGCGGTCAGCAGATGCAGCCCGGTCGCGGGCCCGCCGCCGGGCCGGGACCCGACCTGGGTGACGACCGTCTCGCCGACGGTCATGACGTAGCGCTGGCCGGACGGGACGGTGACCCTCGTCTGGTCGGCGCCGGGCATGGCACGCAGCGAGACATCGCCGCCTCCGACGGCCGGCAGCGCCACCGTGTCCGAACCGCTGCCGAAGAACTCGACCGGGTCGACCTGCGGATCGTTGCCGCGCGCGTCGACCGGCCGGGTCCTCGATCCGTCGTACGCCGTCCACTCCAGCCGGCGTTCGCCCGGACCGGCGCCGAGGTGGAGGAAGCCCGTCGGGCCCGCGTTCATCACGCTGCTGACGCCCGGTGTCGTCCGCATCTCCACCGGAATCGTGATGTCGGCGGGTGCGACGGCGGCGGGGACGGAGACGGCGGCGCCGGCCGCAACGGCGTTCGGCACCGCTCCGGCGTTCGGCGCCGCACCGGCCCCGGCCGCGAGCACCACCAGAGTCACCAGCGCCGTGCCGCCACGTGGATGTCGAACCACGAAAAGAGCCCCCTCGTCCCGAAGAAGTCGAGGGGGCGTGCGGCATCGCGCGGCCCGACACGGCGAACGCGGTGAGCACAACGGACGCGACGAGCACGGCGAACGCCGTGAACACGACGAGAACGATGAATCAGGCAACGACCGCACGCCCGTGGAGGGGAGGCCGCAACCCCCCGGCCACGCCCCGCCCCGCATTCGCGTGCCTGTCCGCGCCCCCCAGACAAGTCGCCGGATATTAACAGCTGTTCCGCTTGTGTGGAAAAAGAAAAGAAAGCGGGCCCGTCCGTGAAGGACGGGCCCGCTTCAGCAGGTCTGCCGAGATCAGGTCTGCCGAGTCGCTGAGCCGCGGCTCAGCAGGTCAGCGGTACGCGATCAGCCGTTGCGCTTCCAGCGCGGCTTGTCGTCGCGGCGGCCGAACGAACCGGTGTTGGTGCCGGTGTTGGCACCACGGTGGTCATCACGGCGGCCGGTCGGACGGTCGCTGCCGCCGGAGCGGAAGCCACCCGAGGGGCGGTCGTCGCGACGGTCACGGTTGAACGGACGGTCGCTGCCGCCGGAGCGGAAGCCACCCGAGGGGCGGTCGTCGCGACGGTCACGGCTGAACGACGGACGGTCGTTGTCACGACGCTCGAACGAACGACCACCACGGTCGCCACCACGGTCATCACGACGGTCACCGCCACCGGAGCGGAAGCCACCGGACGGACG
>NZ_JBEOZE010000032.1:0-42723 GCF_040297465.1 Streptomyces sp. NPDC001787 | reverse complement strand
CGCCCGGACGGACGGTCGTCACGACGGTCACGGCTGAACGACGGACGGTCGTTGTCACGACGCTCGAACGAACGACCACCACGGTCATCACGACGGTCACCGCCACCGGAGCGGAAGCCACCGGACGGACGGTCGTCACGACGGTCACGGCTGAACGACGGACGGTCGTTGTCACGACGCTCGAACGAACGACCACCACGGTCATCACGACGGTCGCCACCACCGGAGCGGAAGCCACCGCGGTCGCCACCGCGGTCGTTGCCGCCGCGGTATCCACCGCGGTCGCCGCCGCGGTCGTCACGGCGGTTGTCGCGGCGCTCGTAGTTGCCGCGCTCGTCACGGCGCTCCTCGCGCACGACGGGCTGCTCCGGCACGGACACGGCGGCCTCGATCGCGGCCTCCGCCTCGGCGGTGACCTCGGCCACCGCCGCCTCCGGGTCGTCGCCCCGCTCGCGTGCGGCGCGGGCGACCAGGCGGTCGGCCTCCTCGCGCAGCTCACCGGCACGGCGCTGGACGCGCTCCAGCTGCTTGGTCAGGTCGGCGACCTCGCGCTCGGCCTGCTTGGCGGCGTTGTTCGCGGAGTCGGCCTGGACCTCGGTCAGCGAGCGGGCGCCGGTGATCTCGGCGACCTCCGGCTCGAAGACGCCCGCGCCCTGGACGATGTGGCGCGAGGCGTCGACGCCCGCGTCCTCCATCAGGCGGAAGATCTGGCGGCGCTGGTGCGGAAGCGCCAGCGAGACGACGACACCGGACTTGCCGGCACGGGCGGTACGGCCCGAGCGGTGCAGGTAGTCCTTGTGGTCACCGGCCGGGTCCACGTTCAGGACCAGGTCGATGCCGTCGACGTGGATACCGCGGGCGGCGACGTCGGTGGCGACCAGGGCGTTGACGTAGCCCTTCTTGAAGTCCTCAAGGACGCGGGTACGGGCGCCCTGCGTCATACCGCCGTGCAGCGCGTCCGCCTTCACGCCGGAGTCGATGAGCTGCTCGGCGATGCGGTCGGCACCCAGCTGGGTACGGACGAAGATGATCGTGCGGCCCTTGCGGGCGGCGATGGCGGCCGTGACCGGCGCCTTGTCCTTCGGCTTCACGACGAGGACGTGGTGCGACATGGTCGAGACGTTGCCCTGGGCGCTGTCGACCTCGTGGCTGACCGGGTTGGTCAGGTAGCGCTTGACCAGGGTGCCGATCTCGTTCTCCATGGTGGCGGAGAAGAGCATGCGCTGGCCGCCGCCGGGGATCTGGTCGAGCAGCTCGGTGACCTCGGGCAGGAAGCCCAGGTCGGACATCTGGTCGGCCTCGTCGAGGACGGCGACCTGGACGTTCTCCAGGGAGCAGGCGCCCCGGTTGATGATGTCGCGCAGCCGGCCCGGGGTGGCGACGAGGACGTCGACACCGCGCTCCAGCGCGTAGATCTGGTTGCCCATCGACGTACCGCCGCAGACGACCTTCATCTTCAGGCCGAGCACATCGCCGTACGGCTGGAGCGCGTCCGCGACCTGCATCGCGAGCTCACGGGTCGGGGTGAGGATGACGGCGCGGGGCTTCTTCTTCTCGGTGAAGCCGCCGGCCAGCGCGGCCAGGGTCGGCAGACCGAAGGAGAGGGTCTTGCCGGAACCCGTACGGCCGCGGCCGAGGATGTCCTTCCCGGCCAGGGCGTCCGGGATGGTCGCCGCCTGGATCGGGAAGGGAGCGGTCACACCGTTCTGGGCGAGCTTGCGGACGATGCCGTCGGGCAGTCCGAGCGAGCCGAAGGTGACGGTCGGCTCGGCGTCGGCGTCGGCCTCGTCGCTGTCGGCCTGCACGTCGGAGACCTCGGCGGACGCCTTGGCGTCGGCGACCTCGGCGGACGCCTCGGCCAGCGCCTCGGCCTCGACGACGTCCACGACGGTGACGGGGGTGACGGGGGTCGTGGCAGTGGTGGTGGTGTCGGCGACGGGGGTGGTGTCGGCGACGGTCACATCGGCCTGAGCCGCCTGGGATGCCTGCGAGGCCTGGGCCACTACGGCCTCGGCGAGCTCAGCGAGCTCGGCGTTGTCGACGCTCTCGGGCATGACGGTGTGGTCAGAACTGGAAATTGACATGCGAAATGCGAAACCTTCCGGAGTCTCGGCACGCGCCCGTAACTCCGTGATTCGCAATTTCGACCGCCTCAATGCGGTCCAGCCACGGCAAGGGAGAGTACGCGCCACACGGCGCTCTTCTGTGTCGGCGCCGGGCAATGGGATCAAACGATCTACCACCATACGCACCCTCACCCACATCGCGCAAACCGCCCCCTCCCCCGGCCGCCCTACATCGGCCCCACCTGCGGTGATGCCTCCGGAGTCCGCAGCGACTGCGGGCGCGCCGGTGCTCTCATCGCATCAGTCCGGAACTGTGCGGCGGGCGAGACCGAGGGGGGTGGCGTGGGCGGTTCCGAGGGCTGCGGGGGCTCCGGATCGGGGTCGGGTCCGGGGCCGGGCTGCGAGGGGCCCGGCGGCTCCGGGGTGACCTGCGGCGGGGACTCCCCGGGCCCCGGTACGGAAGAGCTCGGCGCCGGCGGATGGCCGCCCCGGGTGGGCAGCGGGCTGCCGGGAACCGGGCGCGGGCCCTGTGGCGCGTGCGAGGACGCGGCCCCCGAGGCGTCCGGGTCCGGCTCCCCCGGGACCTCCCGGTCGGAGTGCGTGCGGGCGAGGCGTCCGCCGGAGCCGGCCCGGCCGGAGTCCGGCACCGCGCCACCGCCCGGCCCGGCCTCCCCGCCCTTCTCGTCGGCGGACCGTGAGGGCCCCGGCCGCGCGGCGTCGTCGCCGACGCTCATACAGCCGGTGGACGCGGCGATCGTCAACGCGGTGACAGTGGCCCAGCGGACAGGAGCGGACAGATGGCGCACGGGTGATACCTCCGGGGCGAGGAGACGGCGGAGTGGAGCAGCCACGCGGAACGGCGGGAAGCGACGGCCGGACGGAACGACGCGGTGGGACCGCGAGGACGCACGACGACAGGGCCGTAAAAGGAGCGGCTCCGTGCCCAACTCCCCGACCCCCGCCGGAGACACGCCCGCGGCGTCACCCGCCCGGCCCGCGGCGCCTCCCGTCACACCCCGGGCCCGCCCGCCGCGCACCCCGGCGCACGCCCTTCCCGCACCCCGTCAGACGCCGAATCCACCGGCCAGCTCGGCGCCCAGGAGAACCGCCCCCAGCCCCACCAGCAGGGACGCCACCACGTTCGCGGCCGCCAGGAAGGCCCGGCCGCCCTCGGCCAGCCGCAGCGTCTCGTACGAGAAGGTCGAGTACGTCGTGAGCGCCCCGCACAGCCCCGTGCCCAGCAGGGCGTACGTATGTGCGGAGACCGCGGCCCCGGTCAGCACCCCGAGCAGCAGGCTGCCCGCCGCGTTGACGGTGAACGTTCCCCACGGGAACACGTACGGCAGCCCAACGCCGTGGCGCGCCCGCACCGCACGGTCGGTCAGATGGCGCAACGCCGCCCCGGCGGCACCGCCGATCACCACCAGCAGCCAGTTCATCCCCGCCGCCCGCCTGCGGACCGCCCGCCCTCGGACCGCCCCAGCAGCGCCCGGGTCGTCGCGGCGGCGCCCCACACCGCGCCGAGCGCGCCCACGACCGTCGCCGCCGCGTAGGCCATGGCACGCGGCACCTCCTGGCGCACCAGGAGCCCCGACACATCGGCCGCGTACGTCGAAAAGGTCGTGAACCCGCCGAGCACCCCCACCCCGAGGAACGGCCGCACCAGCGGACCGGTGACCGTGCCCCGCTCGGAGACCAGCACCATCAGGACGCCGATCAGGGCGCAGCCGGTCACATTGACGACGAGGACGGTCCACGGGAAGCCCCCGTCGGCGGCCGGCCAGAGCCGCAGGGCCGCGTACCGTGCCACGGCGCCCAGCGCCCCGCCGGCCGCGACGGCCCCGAGGACCCCCGCCTGCCCGGACGGACCGGTGCCGTCACCGCCGCCTCCGCGGCCGTCACCATCGCCGTCCACCGCGCCGTCGCCGCCGCTGATCGCATGGCCGCCGCCGGGCCGCCGCCCGGAACGGGGACCGCTCACCCGTAACCCAGCGCGTGCAGCCGCTCGTCGTCGATGCCGAAGTGGTGGGCGATCTCGTGGACCACGGTGATCTCGGTCTCCGCGACGACGTCCTCGTGGGACTCGCACATCCGCAGCGTCGGGCCCCGGTAGATGGTGATCCGGTCCGGCAGCACTCCGGCGTACCACTCACCGCGGTCCGTGAGCGGAGTGCCCTCGTACAGCCCGAGCAGCTCGGGGTCGCCGGGGTCCGGTTCGTCCTCGACGAACACCGCGACGTTGTCCATCAGCCGCGTCAGCTCCGGCGGAATCCGGTCAAGAGCCTGGCTCACCAGCTCTTCGAACTGCTCCCGCGTCATCTCCAGCACCCCGCCATTGTCACGTATGACGGACCCGAACGGGGGAGTCCGCCGGGGTGGGCCCGCGGCCTGCCGCCATGCCCCCGCATGGCGGGCGCCGTATCGGGGCATACGGGTCCAATGGCCCGCGACCCGTTCCGTGCCGCAGTCGCCCGCACCCGGCACCGCCCCCGAACCGAGCGCCACCCCCGCACCTCCCTCCGCAGCGTCCTCCGCAGCCCCTTCCACCACCCCCTCCGCTCCCCCGGGGACCCCGCCGACCCCCTCGCCGGCGCCCCGAACCCGTACCTCCGTGCCCTGGGCCTGCTCGCCGTCGTCGTCCTGGGGGCCTGGCTGGGACTCCTGATCGTGGGCAGCGTCCGCACCCCGGTCGGGCCCATGGACACGAACATGACCCTGCGCCCCTCCCTCACCGGCGGCAGCAGGATCAACGTGGCCCCGCTCGGCGCCCTGGAGCTGGACTCGCACGTCGCCCCGCTCCGGCTGGACGTCGACGTCGACCGCCTCGACCCCGGGCGCTCCCAGACCCTGGTGGACCACCCCGAACAGTTCTCCGGCCTCCAGGACCAGGTCACCAGGGACGTCGCCACCGGCACCCGCGAGCTGGCCGTGCGCTCCTGCGCGGCCGTCGTCTCCGGCGCCACCGCGCTCGGCCTCGCCGTCTACCGCCGCCCCCGCCGCGCCCTGGCCGCCGGAGGGCTCGCGCTGACGCTCCTGGCCGCGTCCGCCGTCAGCGCGTACGCCACCTGGAACCCGAAGTCCGTCCTGGAGCCGCGGTTCTCCGGACTGCTGTCCAGCGCCCCCTCCGTCGTCGGCGACGCCCGCTCGATCGTCACCGAATTCGATGTCTACCAGCGGGAACTGGCCCGGCTCGTCACCAATGTCACCAAGCTGTACGACGCCACGTCCACGCTCCCCGTCTACCGCCCGGACCCCGGCACCATCCGCGTCCTGCACGTCTCCGACATCCACCTGAACCCCGCGGCCTGGCACATCATCGGCTCCCTCGTCGAGCAGTACGAGATCGGCGTGATCATCGACTCCGGCGACACCATGGACCACGGCAGCGCCGCCGAGAACGGCTTCCTGGACCCGGTCCGGGACCTCGGCGCGCCCTATGTCTGGGTCCGCGGCAACCACGACTCCCCGGTCACCCAGGACTATCTGAAGGGCTTCGAGAACGTGCGTGTCCTGGACGAGGGCAGCGCGGTGAGCGTCGCCGGGCTGCGGATCTCCGGCATCGGCGATCCGCAGTTCACCCCGGACCGCTCCCTCCCCGCCGAGGGCCGGGTGGCCGAGCAGGCGGCGGGCGCCCGGCTCGCCGCGGCCATCCGCGCCCAGAAACGGGCCGGCACCCCGGTGGACATCGCGGTCGCCCACGACCCGAACGCCGCCCGGGAGACCGACGGCACGGTCCCGCTGGTGCTCGCCGGGCATGTGCACCACCGGGTGAACGAACTCCTGAAGCTCGGTACGCGCCTGAAGGTCGAGGGCTCCACGGGCGGCGGCGGACTGCGCGCGGTGCAGAACGAGAAGCCCGAGAAGGTGCGCGCCTCGGTGCTCTATCTGGACCGGGCCACCCGCCGGCTGCAAGCGTGGGACGAGATCACCCTGGGCGGTCTGGGCCTGACGACGGCCGAGGTCAGCCGCCATCTTCCACAGGAGAACCTGGAGAACGGGGGACCCTCGCCGACGCCCGTCGCGACCTCCCGGTAAACCGTTTTGGCGATAGCTCCCCGCATCCCATATGCTTCTCACGTCCCCGACGCGCTGCAAAGCGAACAGGTGGGCCAATTAGCCCTCATCGTCTAGTGGCCCAGGACGCCGCCCTTTCAAGGCGGTAGCACGGGTTCGAATCCCGTTGGGGGCACGCTTTACCGTGTGCGAGACTCGTCTCGCACATTGCTTGGTCCTGTGGAGCAGTTTGGAGTGCTCGCCACCCTGTCAAGGTGGAGGCCGCGGGTTCAAATCCCGTCAGGACCGCTGCAGCCCTTGTGCGCTGCGTGGCTGGGTAGCTCAGTTGGTACGAGCGATCGCCTGAAAAGCGATAGGTCGCCGGTTCGATCCCGGCCCCAGCCACCACCCGAAGGCCCCGTCCACCGGACGGGGCCTTCGCCGTGTCAGACGCCTTCCTTCCGCTCCGGCGTACCGGTGGTGCCGCCGTCCCGCCGCCGCCAGGCCCGTACGCCCAGCACCAGCAGCACCACAGCCACCACGGACCCCAGCAGTACGCCATCGGGCACCCGCTCGCCGAGACGCTGCGCCCACTGCTCGACCGCGAACGAGTCGTCCACGTTCAGCAGACCGGGCAGCGCCGTCGTCCCGTCGTAGATCAGGAACAGCGCGCCGAGGCCGATGAAGAACAGCCCGGAGAGCAGCGACGTGGTGTGCAGCTCGAAGCGGCCGAGCCGGAAGGTACGGCCGCGCAGCCAGGCACGGCGGCCGAGGTCGAAGCGCTCCCAGAGCAGCGCCAGCACGAAGAGCGGTACGGCCATGCCCAGTGCGTAGACCGCGAGCAGCAGCCCCCCGTAGACCGGGCTGCCGCTGACGGCCGCCACGGTGAGGACGCTGCCGAGGATCGGCCCCGCGCAGAATCCGGCCAGGCCGTAGACCGCGCCCAGGGCGTAGACCGAGAACGCGGTGGTGGGGCGGATCCGGCCGCTGAGGGCCGCGATCCGCCGCGAGGCGAAGCCCAGCCCGACGATCTGGGCGACGCCGAGCGCGATGATCAGCCAGCCCGCGCCCGTGACGAGGGCGTCGCGGTGGCTGTAGAAGAGCCGTCCCGCGTACGAGCCGGCGGCGCCGAGCGGGACGAGGGTGGTGGCCAGACCGGCGTAGAAGATGCCGGTACGGGCCAGCAGGCGCGAGGTGGAGTCGATGGAGTACGCGAAGAAGGCCGGGAGCAGCAGGGCGCTGCACGGGCTGACCAGTGCGAGCAGCCCGCCGAGGAAGGCCGCGAAGTAGCCGATGTCCGCCGTCACTTCGCGGAGTTCCCCGCGTTGCCGGTGCCGGCGCTCTTCGCCTGCTCGGCCGCTTCCTCGATGGCCTGGGTGAAGGCCTCCATCGGCTGGGCTCCGGCGATCGGGCGGCCGTTGATCAGGAACGAGGGGGTGGAGGTGGCGCCGATGCCGTACCCCTGCTCCTGGTCCTTGCCGACCGCGGCGCGCGCCGCGGCCCCGTCCAGGTCGGTCATGAACCGGTCGATGTCCTTCACCCCGGCCTGCTGGGCGAGCGCCTTGAGCCGGTCCTTGCCGAAGCCCTTCTCCTTGGCTCCTTCGGCGTAGGCGGCCTGGTGGAACTGCCAGAAGCGGTCCTGCTGTCCGGCGGCCCAGGCGGCGCGGGCGGCGGCCTCGGACTCCTCGCCGAAGATCGGGAAGTTGCGCCACTCGATGCGCAGGGTGCCGTTGTCGACGTACTTCTTCACCAGTTCGGGCTCGGTGTCACGGGCGAACTTCCCGCAGTAGCCGCACTTGAAGTCGGCGTACTCGATGAGCACGACCGGGGCGTCCGCGCGGCCCTGGGCGAGCTTGTCGCCCGCGTCGCGGCGGGCCAGCTTCGCCAGCTCGGGGTAGACGCCCTCCGCCGGGTCGGTGGACACCTCGGCGGCCGGTGCCGAGGCGGAAGCGCCGGAGCCGGAGTCGGGGGCGGTGGCGCGGTACGAGACGAAGCCTAGGAGGCCGGCGGCGATGACGACGACGGCGCCGTACATCAGTGGCTTCCTGGCGGACGAGGAAGAGCGCGGGGACGAGGAGGTGGAGCGGGTGCGGTGGGGCGTGGGCATGGGGCACTCCGTGCTGATGATGCGGGAAAGGGGCAGGGCGGGGCAGCGGGGCTGCTACACCCTCAGCACGGAGAGTTCGACGGGGGTGGGCGTGGCGGGAGCGGGGGCGCACAGCCGTATCCGTACGAGCGCGCGGGCCGGCTCCTGGCCGATGACCGCGGGCAGGCCCCACTGGACGAGGCCGGGCGCCTGGTCGTTCAGCGCGCGGGCGCGGACCGGGGCGGCGGGTTCGGTGCCGTCGTGGTTCCGCTTCTTGCCGCAGCCCGGGATGCCGGAGCCGCCGCGGTCCTCACCGGCGAGGACCGCGGTGTCACCGGCGTCGGCAAGGACGGCGGGCACGGCGGCGGAGCCGTCGGAGGCGGAGTCATCTGCGCCGGCATCGGGCACCGCTGCCGGCGCCCCCGCCGGGACCGCCCCCACCGGGCCCGTCACCGCTGCGTCCCGGGCGACCGGGGCCGATGTCGCCGCCGGTCCGCAGAACAGCCCCAGGACCACCGCGAGCACCGCCGTCAGGCAGCACCACTGCGTACGGGACACGGGGACGGCCTTTCCTGGAGAATCCTGCGGGGCACGCGTTCAGTTGCCCGAAATGGTACGTGCCATGACCGCCTCCGCTCCCGCGGTCACCGGGAAGGTGACGCAGTCCGCGTGAAATGCGTTCGCCACTCCTCGGGCCCGGGTGAGATCCTGGGACCCGTATGTCTACTTCCTTTGCCGATCTCCAGTCCCAGCTCGGCCGGCTCTCGCTCCGTGACGCGCACCGGCTCGGCCGTCGCCTCGAAGGTGCCCGCCGGATCCGCAAGCCCGAGGCCCGACAGTCCGTGCTGGACGAGATCGCGGCCGAGTCGGGGAAGGCGGCCGAGCGGCTCGCCGGGCGCGCCGCGCGGATGCCCGCCCTGTCGTACCCGGAACAGCTTCCGGTCAGCCAGAAGAAGGACGAGATCCTTGAGGCGATACGCGACCACCAGGTCGTGATCGTCGCCGGGGAGACCGGTTCCGGGAAGACCACGCAGATCCCCAAGATCTGTATGGAGCTGGGGCGCGGCGTCCGGGGCATGATCGGCCACACCCAGCCGCGCCGCATCGCGGCGCGCACGGTCGCGGAGCGGGTCGCCGAGGAGCTGAACACCCCGCTCGGCGAGACCGTCGGCTGGAAGGTCCGCTTCACCGACCAGGTGAACCCGGACTCGACCTTCGTGAAGCTGATGACGGACGGCATCCTGCTGGCCGAGATCCAGACGGACCGCGAGCTGCTCGCCTACGACACGATCATCATCGACGAGGCCCACGAGCGGTCGCTGAACATCGACTTCCTCCTCGGCTATCTGGCCCGGCTGCTGCCCAGGCGCCCGGATCTGAAGGTCGTCATCACCTCCGCGACCATCGACCCCGAGCGCTTCGCCCGGCATTTCGGCGAGGCACCGATCGTCGAGGTCAGCGGGCGTACGTATCCGGTCGAGGTGCGCTACCGCCCGCTCCTCGAAGAGGACAGCGCGGATCCCGACCGGGACCAGATCACCGCGATCTGCGACGCCGTCGACGAACTCCACGGGGAAGGACCCGGCGACGTCCTGGTCTTCCTCTCCGGCGAGCGGGAGATCCGCGACACGGCGGACGCGCTGAACAAGCGCAATCTCAGGCACACCGAGGTGCTCCCCCTGTACGCGCGTCTCTCGCACGCCGAGCAGCACCGCGTGTTCCAGCGCCACACCGGCCGCAGGATCGTTCTCGCGACGAACGTCGCCGAGACCTCGCTGACCGTTCCCGGTATCAAGTACGTGATCGACCCGGGCAACGCCCGTATCTCCCGGTACAGCCACCGCACCAAGGTCCAGCGGCTCCCGATCGAGCGGATCTCCCAGGCCAGCGCGAACCAGCGCAAGGGCCGTTGCGGCCGTACGTCGGACGGCATCTGCATCCGGCTGTACTCCGAGGACGACTTCGTGACCCGGCCGGAGTTCACGGACCCCGAGATCCTCCGGACGAATCTGGCCTCCGTCATCCTCCAGATGACCGCGGCGGGCCTCGGCGAGATCGAGAAGTTCCCCTTCATCGACCCGCCGGACCACCGCAATATCCGCGACGGCATCCAGCTGCTCCAGGAGCTCGGCGCGCTGGATCCCGCGGAGAAGGACGCCTCGAAGCGGCTCACACCGCTGGGACGCAAGCTCTCCCAGCTGCCCGTCGACCCGCGGCTGGCCCGCATGGTCATCGAGGCCGACCGCAACGGCTGCGCCCGTGAGGTCATGGTGATCGCCGCCGCGCTCTCCATCCAGGACCCGCGCGAGCGGCCCTCGGAGAAGCAGACGCAGGCCGATCAGCAGCACGCCCGGTTCAAGGACGAGACCTCCGACTTCCTGGCGTTCCTGAATCTGTGGCGCTACATCCGCGAGCAGCAGAAGGAGCGCGGCTCCTCCAGCTTCCGCCGGATGTGCAAGCAGGAGTATCTGAACTTCCTGCGCATCCGCGAGTGGCAGGACATCTACGCCCAGCTGCGTACGGTGGCCAAGCAGATGGGCATCGCCGTCGAGGAGCCCAAGGCCGACGAGGGCGTCCCCGAGCAGGCGGTGCACACCTCGCTGCTGGCCGGGCTGCTGTCGCACATCGGGCTGAAGGACACCGAGAAGAACGAGTACCTGGGCGCACGAAGCGCCAAGTTCGCGATCTTCCCCGGTTCGGCGCTGTTCAAGAAGCAGCCCCGGTTCGTGATGTCCGCCGAGCTGGTCGAGACGTCCCGGCTCTGGGCGCGGGTCAACGCCCGGGTCGAGCCGGAGTGGATCGAGCCGGTCGCCCAGCATCTGCTGAAGCGCACCTACAGCGAGCCGCACTGGGAGAAGGACCAGGCGGCGGTGATGGCCTACGAGCGGGTCACGCTCTACGGGGTACCGATCATCGCCCAGCGCAAGATCAATTTCGGCCGTATCGACCAGGAGGCCTCGCGCGACCTCTTCATCCGCAACGCCCTGGTCGAGGGCGACTGGCGCACGCACCACCAGTTCTTCCATGACAATCGCAAACTCCTCGGCGAGGTCGAGGAGTTGGAGCACCGCGCCCGGCGCCGCGACATCCTGGTGGACGACGAGACGCTGTTCGACTTCTACGACCAGCGGATTCCCGAGCACATCGTCTCGGGAGCGCACTTCGACTCGTGGTGGAAGCACAAGCGCCGTGACGAGCCGGACGCGCTGGACTTCGAGCGCTCGATGCTCATCAACGAGAAGGCCGGGGCCGTCACCAAGGACGACTACCCGGACTCCTGGCGGCAGGGGAAGCTCAAATTCCGGGTGACGTACCAGTTCGAGCCCGGCGCGGACGCCGACGGTGTGACCGTCCATGTCCCGCTCCAGGTCCTCAACCAGGTCACCGCCGAGGGCTTCGACTGGCAGATCCCGGGGCTGCGTGAGGACGTGGTCACCGAGCTGATCCGCTCACTGCCCAAGCCGATCCGCCGCCACTACGTCCCCGCGCCGGACTACGCGGCCAAGTTCCTGGACCGTGCCGTGCCCCTCCAGGAGCCGCTGCCGTTCACGCTGGCCCGTGAGCTCCAGCGGATGGTCGGCGTCCCGGTCACGGCCGACGACTTCGACCTGACCCGTGTCCCGGACCACTTGAAGATCACGTTCCGGATCGTCGACGAGCGGCGCCGCAAGGTCGCCGAGGACAAGGACCTGGAGGCGCTGAAGCTCCGGCTGCGCCCCAAGGCCCGTCAGGCGCTCTCCAAGGCCGCCGCGGCGACCGCGGGCCCCTCGGGCGAGTCCATCGAGCGCTCCGGCCTCACGGACTGGACGATCGGCACCCTGAACCGCGTCTTCGAGACCCGGCGGGCCGGCCAGCCGGTCAAGGCGTACCCGGCGCTGACCGACCAGGGCGACAGCGTCGCCGTACGGCTCTTCGACACCGAGGCCGAGCAGCAGCAGGCGATGTGGCGCGGCACCCGGAAGCTGATCCTGCTGAACATTCCGGTGAACCCCGCCAAGTTCGCCTCGGACCGGCTGACCAACCAGCAGAAGCTGGCCCTGTCCCGCAATCCGCACGGCTCCGTCCAGGCGCTCTTCGAGGACTGCGCGACCGCCGCCGCCGACCGGCTGATCGCCGCCCACGGCGGTCCGGCCTGGGACGAGCAGTCGTTCCGGAAGCTGTTCGACAAGGTGCGCGCCGACCTGGTGGACCTGACCGTCCGCACCATCGACCAGGTGCAGCAGATCCTGGCGGCCTGGCAGGCCTGTGAGCGCCGTCTGAAGTCCACCAACAGCCTGACGCTGGTCAACAACGTCACGGATGTACGGGACCAGCTGGCCCGGCTCATGCCGCCCGGCTTCGTCACCGCGACCGGGCTGCGCAGGCTGCCCGACCTCATGCGCTACCTGGTCGCCGTGGACCGCCGGCTCCAGCAGATGCCGACGGCCGTCCAGCGCGACACCACGCGCATGGAGAAGGTCCACGAGATGGCGGACGAGTACGCGTGGCTGCTCGAACAGCTCCCGCAGGGACGGCCCGTCCCGCAGGAGGTGCTGGACATCCGCTGGATGATCGAGGAGCTGCGGGTCAGCTACTTCGCGCACGCGCTGGGCACGGCCTACCCGGTCTCGGACAAGCGGATCGTGAAGGCGATCGACGCGGCGGCCCCGTGACCGGGGGCGCGCTCCGGGCCGGGCCGCGGGCCCGGATCCGGGCCGCCCCGGTGGCGTAACGGAGTCACCACCAGGAGTGAAGTCGACCTGGACCTCCCACCTCCTGTACAGTCTGGTTTCGCAGCCAGCCGCGAGGCAGACAGCGAAAACCTGGTCCTGTGGAGCAGTTTGGAGTGCTCGCCACCCTGTCAAGGTGGAGGCCGCGGGTTCAAATCCCGTCAGGACCGCAGTAGACGAAAGCCCGGATCCCCTGGATCCGGGCTTTCGTTCGTCTTGACGGCGGCATCTGCCACGGGTACCCCGTAGAGCAGGGCCGCTCCTGTTTCCCCGGCGAGGAGCGGCGGGCCCACCGGGAGGTGGCTCGTATGTCCGCGTCCACAGCACGGCACGAGACCCGCGCACTGCTGCGGGCCCATCTGGCCGCCGCCTCCGACTTCCGCCACCTCACCCGGCACTGTCCGGTCTGCCACCGCCTGCTGCGGCTCGCCATGGAGCCTCCAGAGGCCCCCGAGGCCCCTCGTACGCCCCCGAAGGCTCCAGAGCCGCCCGAGGCCCCGGAGGGCCGGGAGAGACCCTCCGGGGCGCCGGACGCGACCGAGGACGAAAGTCCTGCCCCGACATGACCATCGGCCGGGTGGTTTCGCCTCCCGGCAGTGGCAGGCTCGTAGTTGGCAAGCTTCAGGCAGTGTGACGGGAGTCACGGCAGTAGTTTTCAGAAGGGGTGACTTTACGCCCTTCCTACAACTGGCGAATTTAATATGTGCAATTGCACCTACGCGCCAGTACTACCGGACCGTTCCGTCCGGAGCTGTCCCCGAGCGTCCGGGACGCTCACCCACACTCCCCCGCAGACCCGCCCACAGCCAGTCGAACCGAACCGACCGCGCGGTTCTGCGCCGGGCCCGTCAGGGCCGCCCGGAGCCCGCGGACACCCGGGCACGGGCGTGAGCACGGATGTGAGCGCGGACACAAAAAGATCGCGCTGGACCCGGCGGAGTCCAGCGCGATCAAAACGACGCAGCCCTCTGACGAAGGCATGACGCCCGTTGGGGCGGGCGTCCGTCGTGTGGAGCTATGGGTGGGCGGCTGAGGTTTGGGGGACCTGGCAGCAGCCCGGTTGTGGTGCGGCGTGACAGGGGTGTGTCAGGCCTCGCTGCGCTGCTGCGGAATACCCGCAAGCAGTGCGCGGACCTCTGCCTCGCGGTACCGGCGATGCCCACCGAGCGTGCGGATGGACGTGAGCTTGCCAGCCTTGGCCCAACGGGTGACCGTCTTCGGGTCCACGCGGAACATCGTGGCAACCTCAGCCGGGGTCAGCAGCGGCTCGGCATCAGGGGTGCGAGCGGTCATGAGCGGCCTCCTCGGGAGAACCGAACATTCTCGGTTCTTTCCTCTAAATTCTGCACCTTGACCCACGTTGCCCGAAATGGCGGACGCGGGCCGAGTCGGTTATAGGACGAACGGCTTGTCCTCGGCACTACAACTACACCATCCGTCCAGCCGCTTCGGCCAAACCGATGGAATTGCCCTCCCAGGTGTTCATCAGCGACGGAAGCCGATGGACCATGCCATAGCGGACAGTCACACCACCGTGACGATCAGTCACAGAGCGATCAGGAGTCACCAGACCCCCCATAGCGTGCAATGCTGAGCATTCCGCCCGTAGTTGGACGGATGGAGCCCTCCCCGGACTCCTTGTCCTATTTTGGCACGAGGAGCAGGGATGGGCGCAAGGGCCCCGTTAGTGCTATCCGTCACGCTTGAGGCAAAGGCCCGGTTCGGGACGTAGGTCCCAGACCGTAAGGAGTAGTCTTCCGCCTCAGCCATCCCACGTGCCACACGGGACGCAGGTTCACACCCCGTCAGTTCCCGCGGAATCCCGGCTGTTCCTCCCGGCTTCTCGCCTCAGCGCCGCCTCAGCACCTCGTCACCTCCTCCCGGCCGGATTCGCCCCGAAGGAAGGATGCCCCGGTTCACTCAGGTTGATTCCGCTGTGCGCCTTTTCACGTCAATTGGTGAACTGGCGGTCCCGTACCGACCGCCAGCGCTCCGCGAGCCGGGCGTACGCCACGCTCGCCCCGTCGTTGTCACCGTCCCTCAGCGCGGCCAGCCCCTCGGTCACATCCGCGGCCGACCGGTCCGCCGCGAGATGCTCCGCCGGCAGCGCGTGCACCAGGCCTCCGTAGTCGAGCTCGACGAGAGCGCGCGGATGGAACTCCTCCAGCCAGCGGCCCACGTCCACCAGCCCTTCGGCCAGCGGCCCGTCGTCGACGCTCTCGCGCAGCGTTCTCAGCGCCCGCGCCAGCCTGCGCCGGGCCTGCACCATCGGGGTCCGGTATCGCAGCACGGGCACCCCTCCGTCGCCGCCGCCCTCCCCGTCGCCGTCCGCAGCCGCGTACGCCCGGTACTCCCGCTCCTCGTCGGCGAAGAGCACGAACCAGCGCACCGGAACGTGCCACACCGTGGTCCGGATCCATGGGCGCGCATCCGGATTCCGCTTCCGCCAGCGCTCGTGATCCACGCTCGCCTGCCCCCGGACCACCGGGGGCAGCACCGCGTCGAGCACAGTGGCCGGAAACAGTCCCCCCAGCTCCTCCAGCGCCAGCCATCCGCGCAGCCGCGTACGCCACGGACAGACGCACACCACCCCGTCCAGCTCCGCCACGAACGCGTCGCCGCTCTCGTGCACGGGCACCCCGACCGGCGGGGTGGGCACCAAGTCGGCCAGCGAACGACGCAGTTCGTCCTGGTACGTCGGCAGGGAGGGGCGCTGCGCGTAACGGGCCCAGTGGCTTCGCTCGGGCTCCGGGAACGCGGCGAGCGGCTCGTACACCCGGAGGTAGGACGTGTAAGGGACGAACACTGAAGACACCACCGACATGCAGCGAATCGTGTCACGCCCGTACTCCCCCGGGGGGTGATCCTCCACACCGGCGCCGATCCACGGCTCCGTAGGACTTACGCTCTTGCCCGTACCGGCCGTGCCGGCCGGTACAGGGCCCTCCCCACCTGCAGGAGGGCTTCCGCCGCTTCGTACTTGGGAGTCACCACAGTGACCGATGTGACCGACGGCGTCCTGCACACCCTGTTCCACTCGGATCAGGGAGGTCACGAGCAAGTCGTGATCTGCCAGGACCGTGCCAGCGGCCTCAAGGCCGTCATCGCCATCCACTCCACCGCCCTGGGCCCGGCCCTCGGCGGCACCCGCTTCTATCCGTACGCCTCCGAGGAGGCGGCCGTCGCCGACGCGCTGAACCTCTCGCGCGGTATGTCGTACAAGAACGCCATGGCCGGACTCGACCACGGTGGCGGCAAGGCCGTCATCATCGGCGATCCGGAACAGATCAAGTCGGACGAACTCCTCCTGGCCTACGGCCGTTTCGTGGCCTCGCTCGGCGGGCGCTACGTCACCGCCTGCGACGTCGGCACCTATGTCGCCGACATGGACGTCGTCGCCCGGGAGTGCCGCTGGACCACCGGCCGTTCCCCCGAGAACGGCGGCGCCGGCGACTCCTCCGTCCTCACCGCCTTCGGCGTCTTCCAGGGCATGCGGGCCTCGGCCCAGCACCTGTGGGGCGACCCGACGCTGCGGGGCCGCAAGGTCGGCGTCGCGGGTGTCGGCAAGGTGGGCCACTACCTCGTCGAGCACCTGCTCCAGGACGGTGCGGAGGTCATCATCACGGATGTCCGCGAGGAGTCCGTACGCCGGATCACCGGCCCCCACCCCGAGGTGGCCGTCGCGGTGGACACCGACGCGCTGATCCGTACCGAGGGCCTCGACATCTACGCCCCGTGCGCGCTCGGCGGTGCTCTCGACGACGACACCGTCCCGGCGCTCACCGCGAAGGTGGTGTGCGGCGCGGCCAACAACCAGCTCGCCCACCCGGGCGTCGAGAAGGACCTGGCCGACCGCTCGATCCTGTACGCCCCCGACTACGTGGTCAACGCCGGTGGTGTGATCCAGGTCGCCGACGAGCTGCACGGCTTCGACTTCGACCGGTGCAAGGCGAAGGCGTCGAAGATCTTCGACACCACGCTGGCCATATTCGCACGTGCGAAGGCCGATGGGATTCCGCCGGCCGCGGCCTCCGACCGCATCGCCGAGCAGAGGATGGCCGAAGCCCGCCGTCACTGACCGGTCACGGGCCGTTCAGAGGCCCGTGACACGGGCATGCGGGTCCCTCACACGGACCCGGCAGGGCTGAGCCGCCGGCCGGCGAGACAAGACTCACGCCGGTCGGCGGGTCGCCCGCCAAGAAGAGGTTAAAATCGCAGTTGACCAGGGAGGACGGAGCTCCTCGCTGACCCTGCACCGGGGCGCAAGACACGGGCGGCGTACCGTATGGCCACGGAAGCAGGTACCGTTAAAGCTCTACGGGCGCGGTCTCTCTACTGGGAGTCCGTCCTGAAACATGAACGCGTGTCAAGACTCTGGGGCCGTCGAGCCCCGTCACCGAGGGGGTCGAGCCATGGGGCGCGGCCGGGCAAAGGCCAAGCAGACAAAGGTCGCCCGCCAGCTGAAGTACAGCAGCGGCGGGACTGACCTGTCGCGTCTGGCCAATGAGCTGGGCGCATCGCCTTCGAGTCAACCACCGAACGCTGAGCCGTTCGAGGACGACGACGAGGAAGATGACCCGTACGCACAGTACGCGGATCTGTACAACGACGATGACGAGGACGAGGACGACCAGTCCGGTCCATCGTCACAGCGCCGCGGCGCTTGACCTCGCGCTGACACAACAACCCGGTCCGGGCCCGTCCCGGACCGGGTTCTGTGCTGTCCCGGTCCGGGAACGGAGCGTGAGCACCCGGCCGCCGGACGGAGCGGGCGATCATGCCCGTCCGGCGTTCGGGAGCAGCCCCTGCCCGGGGGCGGAGCCCGCCGGGAGCCCCGGGCCCTAGCTCGCGTAGCTGCCGGTCAGCTCGGCGCCCGTGGCGTGCGCGCCACGGTCGGTGATCTCACCGGCGACCCAGGACTCGACCCCGCGGTCGGCCAGCGTCGTCAGCGCGGCGTCCACCGAATCGGCGGGCACGATCGCGATCATGCCGACGCCCATGTTGAGCGTCTTCTCCAGCTCCAGCTGCTCGACCCGGCCGGTCCGGCCGACGACCTCGAAGACCGCGCCGGGCGTCCAGGTGGAACGGTCCACCGTGGCGTGCAGGCCGTCCGGGATGACCCGGGCCAGGTTGTTGGCCAGGCCACCGCCGGTGACATGGCTGAAGCCGTGCACCTCGGTCGTACGGGTGAGGGCCAGACAGTCCAGCGAGTAGATCCTGGTGGGCTCCAGGAGCTCCTCGCCGAGGGTGCGGCCGAACTCCTCGACCTGACGGTCCAGCGCCCAGCCGGCCCGGTCGAAGACGACGTGGCGGACCAGCGAATACCCGTTGGAGTGAAGACCGGAGGACGCCATCGCGATGACCGCGTCACCCTTACGGATACGGTCCGGGCCGAGCAGGCGGTCGGCCTCGACCACGCCCGTACCGGCGCCGGCGACATCGAAGTCGTCGGGGCCCAGCAGTCCCGGGTGCTCGGCGGTCTCGCCGCCGACGAGGGCGCAGCCCGCCAGGACACAGCCCTCGGCGATGCCCTTCACGATGGCCGCGACACGCTCGGGATGCACCTTGCCGACACAGATGTAGTCGGTCATGAAGAGCGGCTCGGCACCGCAGACGACGAGGTCGTCGACGACCATCCCGACGAGGTCGTGGCCGATGGTGTCGTACACACCCATCCGGCGCGCCAGGTCGACCTTCGTACCGACGCCGTCGGTGGCGGAGGCCAGGAGCGGGCGCTCGTAGCGCTTGAGCGCCGAGGCGTCGAAGAGGCCGGCGAAGCCGCCCAGGCCGCCGAGGCCCGCGACCTCGGCGCGCTGCGTCTTCTTCACCCACTCCTTCATCAGCTCGACGGCGCGGTCACCGGCTTCGATGTCGACGCCCGCTGCCGCGTAGGAAGCACCTGTTGTCTCAGACATTGCCTGGGATCTTTCGTGTGGAGATACGGGGCTGGTGGGAAGGCTGCCGGCCGGTCCGGGTCACGGACGGCGCAGCGCGTCGGCCGCGGCGGTCGCCGCGGGGCCGGCCGCCAGCTCGGTCTCCAGCAGCTGCTTGCCGAGCAGCTCCGGGTCCGGCAGCTCCATCGGGTACTCACCGTCGAAGCAGGCGCGGCACAGGTTCGGCTTGGCGATCGTGGTCGCCTCGACCATCGCGTCGAGCGAGATGTACGAGAGGGAGTCGGCACCCATCGAGGTGGCGATCTCGTCGACCGACATGCCGTTGGCGATCAGCTCGGCGCGGGTCGCGAAGTCGATGCCGAAGAAGCAGGGCCACTTCACCGGCGGCGAGGAGATCCGGATGTGGATCTCGGCGGCACCGGCCTCGCGGAGCATCCGGACCAGGGCGCGCTGGGTGTTGCCGCGGACGATCGAGTCGTCGACGACCACCAGGCGCTTGCCCTTGATGACTTCCTTGAGCGGGTTCAGCTTGAGGCGGATGCCCAGCTGGCGGATGGTCTGGGACGGCTGGATGAAGGTCCGGCCGACGTAGGCGTTCTTGACCAGCCCCGCGCCGAACGGGATGCCGCTGGCTTCCGCGTAGCCGATGGCCGCGGGCGTGCCGGATTCCGGCGTCGCTATGACCAGATCCGCCTCGACGGGGGCCTCGGCGGCCAGTTTCCGGCCCATCTCGACCCGGGAGAGGTAGACGTTCCGCCCGGCGATGTCGGTGTCGGGGCGGGCCAGGTAGACATACTCGAAGACACAGCCCTTGGGCTTCGCTTCCGCGAAGCGCGAGGTGCGCAGGCCGTTCTCGTCGATGGCGACGAGCTCACCCGGCTCGATCTCGCGTACGAAGCTGGCGCCGCAGATGTCGAGGGCGGCGGACTCGGAGGCCACCACCCAGCCACGCTCCAGACGGCCGAGGACCAGCGGGCGGATGCCCTGCGGGTCGCGGGCCGCGTACAGCGTGTGCTCGTCCATGAAGACGAGCGAGAAGGCGCCCCGGACCTCGGGAAGCACCTTCGCGGCGGCTTCCTCGACGGTGAGCGGCTTGTCGTCGTCATCGGTCTGGCCGGCGAGCAGCGCGGTCACCAGGTCGGTGTCGTTGGTCGCGGCGACCTGGGTGGCGCGGCCGTCCTTGCGCGGAAGGTCGGCGACCATCCCGGCGAGCTGGGCCGTATTGACCAGGTTGCCGTTGTGGCCCAGGGCGATCGAGCCGTGCGCGGTGGCACGGAACGTCGGCTGCGCGTTCTCCCACACCGAGGCACCGGTGGTGGAGTAGCGGGCATGACCGACCGCGATATGGCCCTGGAGGGATCCCAGAGACGTTTCGTCGAAGACCTGCGAGACCAGTCCCATGTCCTTGAAGACCAGGATCTGGGACCCGTTGCTCACTGCGATGCCCGCGGACTCCTGTCCACGGTGCTGCAGGGCATACAGTCCGAAATAGGTGAGCTTGGCGACCTCTTCACCCGGAGCCCAGACACCGAAGACGCCACAAGCGTCCTGGGGGCCTTTCTCTCCGGGGAGCAGGTCGTGGTTGAGTCGTCCATCACCACGGGGCACGACACCGAGTGTAGGCGAGGTCGACCACTGGTCCGAATTCGGGACCGGTCCGCAAAGAGCCGCCGGAGCACCGGGAACACCCCGAGGGGCGGTCGGGTGCAGGCGTTTCGGGGGGCTTCGCGCGATCACCCGGAGTGATCATCGAGCGGTGTCCGGACACCGCCCGGAGACACCGGGCACGGGCGTCACCCCGAAAAAAAGCCGGTTACCGGCCAGTTCCGGCCATCGGCCGCCGTCGGCCGGAACGCGCCAGGTCGTGGCACTGGGTGAACCGGCGCCGACGGCGCACCGGCCACCGGTCGAACGCTCGTTTCGTGGTGAGCCTCACACGCGGGGAGGGGATGCGGTGGGGAAGGGGCGCGGACGGGCGGCTCGTGCGGAGGGGCGCGGGCGATGGACCGACACCGGGCGGGGGAGCGGTGGCGGGGGGGGTGTGGGCGGTGGGTTGTGGGCGGTGCGCCCGTCCGGGGTACGTACGGGGCGGGGGCGGGCGTCCGGGGTGCGGGGCGGGCGTCCGGAGTGCGAGACCGGCGTTGACACGCGCATGCCCTCTTGGCAGGCTCCTGGGCCATGCAGCCCCCCGGTGACCGTTCGGTCACGCTCGTGGAGCGCCGCCACGTCGATCTGGGACGTGTGTCGAGCGCCATCTGTCGCTGCTCCTGACCCTCACGCACCCCGCCGCCGCCCGGCTCGCCCCGGGCGCCGGTGCCGCACGTGGGCACGTACGCGCGTATGTACGCATGCACGTGCTCGCTGACGGCGGACACCGGGCCGGCGCCGAGTGTGCACTGAGAGTGCGCTTGAGAACGCGCCGATCCTCGCCGATGCGCGCGCCCCTCCTCCCCTGCCCTGCTTCCCCGGCCGCGCCCAGGCCGGGCCACGCCATGCCGTGCGCCCGGCCGTCCGCCGCCCTGCCCCGAGGACCCCCTCATGCCTTCGCACGCCCACGATCCGATCAACCAGAACTCCAGTTCGATATCCCCGCTCACCCGGCGCGCCTTCGGTACGGCCGTCGGCGCGACGGCGGCAGCCGCGACCATCGGTCCGCCCGCCGCGGCGGCGCAGCCCGCACCCCCGCGATCCGTGGAGGAACGGCCCTTCCGGGCGGCCCGCGGACGGCACGCGCGGCGGCCCAACATCCTCTTCATCCTCGGCGACGACCTCGGCTGGGCCGACCTCTCCTCGTACGGCTCCCCGGACATCCGCACCCCCCACCTGGACCGGCTCGGCCGTCAGGGGGTGCGGTTCACCGACGCGTACTCCGGTTCCGCCACCTGCTCCCCCACCCGCTTCAGCCTCTACACCGGGCGCTACCCGGGGCGGACGAAGGGCGGGCTGGCCGAGCCCATCGCGGACCGGTCGGTGGGCCTCGAACCCACGCACCCGACGCTCGCCTCACTGCTGCGCGGCAGCGGCTACGCCACAGCGCTGATCGGCAAGTGGCACTGCGGCTTTCTGCCGGACTACAGCCCGACCAGGTCGGGCTGGGACGAGTTCTTCGGGAACTTCGGCGGCGCGCTGGAGTACTACTCCAAGCTCGGCGGCAACGGCGAGTACGACCTGTTCGAGGGCGACGCCGAGTACAAGGACCTGCGCTACTACACGCGCATCCTCACCGAGCGCGCCGGCGAGTACGTCCGGCGCGACCACGACAGGCCGTGGCTGCTCAACCTGAACTTCACCACCCCGCACTGGCCGTGGATCGCGGACGGGGACCGGGAGGCGAGCGCCGAGATCGTCCGCCGGATCAAGGCCGGGGACCGGGGTGCGCTGTGGCACGCCGACGGCGGTTCGCTGGAGAAGTACAAGGAGATGGTCGAGGACCTGGACCGTTCGGTCGGCGAGGTCCTCAAGGCGCTGAAGCGGTCCGGACAGGAGCAGGACACCCTGGTGTTCTTCGCCAGTGACAACGGCGGTGAGCGCTTCTCGTACAACTGGCCGCTGTCCGGCAACAAGGGCTCGCTCAAGGAGGGCGGCATCCGGGTTCCGGCCCTGCTCCGCTGGCCCGCCCGGATCGACGGCCACCAGGTCAGCGACCTGCCGGTGTTCTCTCCCGACTGGACGGCGACGCTGCTGGAGCTGGGCGGCGCACGGCCCGACCCCGCGTACCCGCTGGACGGGACCAGCCTCGCCGGGTACCTGCTGCGCGGCGAGGAGCCCGGGGAGCGGGATCTGTTCTGGCGCGTGCGCGGGGAGCGGGCGCTGCGGCGCGGCGAGTGGAAGTACTACCGGGGCAGGGGCGGTGCCGATCAGCTGTTCCGGCTGACGCGCGATCCCCGGGAACAGGCCGACCGCTCGTCCGCCGAGCCTGAGCTGCTGGCCGGGCTGCGGGCTTCCTGGGAGAGGACGGACGCGGGCCTGCTGCCGTACCCGACGGGTTCCTGAGACGTCTGCCGTCCCCGCCGCCCCCGGTCCTGGGCCCTGGACCCCGCCCCGGTCCTCGGCCCTGGACTCCGCCTCTTCAGCCCCGGCTCTTCCCCGTCAGCCCCGGCTCTTCCACCGGTCAGCCCTGGCTCTTCCCCGGCTCCGGAGCCACGGCCGAGGCGCCGAGGCCCTTGCCTCCGGGGGCGGTGAGGGACAGGACCTGGTCCTTGATCGTGTACGTCGTTTCCCCGGCCAGGACCGCGAGAACGGACCGCTCCACCTCCATGGCCTCCGCCGCGCACATCTTGCGGGTCGAGGCGAGCGGACCGAAGGTGATCGTCGTGCCCTTCACGGTCGCCTTGCCGTGGAAGGTGTTGCAGCCGAGGCTGCCCTCCACCGTGCCGTCCTCGCCGAAGGTGAGGTGCGGCGCCCTGCCGTCCGGCAGGTCGGCGGGCAGGGCGGTGGTGTTCCGGCCGCTGACCAGGGTGGTCACCGTCCACTTGGTGCCGGTGACGGGCGGATCCGTCCGTACGGTGCCGCTGCCGTCGCCGGAACCGGAGCCGTCCGAACCGGAGCCCGAACCGGGGGCGGCCTGTGTCCCGCAGGCCACGAGGGCGAAGAGAGCCAGAACGCTGACTGCCATACGTTGTGTGCGCATGGCCATGGGACGGAACGAGTGGCCGATCCGTTCCCCTCAGCCCATCAGCGGCAGCAGCGGCCCGAGATCCGCCCGCTCACCGCTGGCGCTGACCTGGGCCTCGTCCAGTGCCTCCGCCCACGCCAGCCGGCCGGTGGCGAGCCGGATCCAGGTGAGCGGCGCGGTCTCCACGACATTGGGCGGCGTACCGCGCGTGTGCTTGGGGCCGCCGATGCACTGGACGACCGCGAAGGGCGGGACGCGCACCTCGACCGAGCCGCCGGGCGCCTTGTCCGCGAGGGCGTCGGCCAGCAGCCGGGTGCAGGCCGCGAGCGCCTGCCGGTCGTACGGGATGTCGAGCCCGGCCGCCTCGTTCACGTCGTCCGTGTGCACGATCAGCTCGACGGCGCGGGTGACCAGGAAGTCCCCGAGGCGCATGGTCCCGAACCGGGTCGGCAGCAGCCGGTCCCCCGCGTCGGCCAGCACCGTCGCCGCGAACCGCTCGGCCGTCTCCTCGTACAACGCGTCGAGGTCGGGGCGGTCCACGGCGAGCGCCATGGTGTCGTCGGTGATCCGTCCGGCCGCCCCGGCGGTGAAGAACGGCCACTGGAGCAGCGCGAGCTCCGGCTTGGGACCGGACGGCTCGGGCAGTTCCAGGCTCCCGGTGACGCGGGAGAGCGCCATCGCGATGTGGGCGGCGAGATCCCGGACCGTCCAGTCCCCGAGCCTGGTCGGCCGGGCGAGCTGTTCAGGCGTCAACGTGGCCACGGCTTCCCGGACATGGGCGAACTGGGCGAGGACCGCGGTGCGCGTCCTGGCGTGGTCGTAGCTGCGCGGACGCTTCTTGGCCGGTGGCATACCGCCGAGACTAACGGGCGCCACCGACACCGGGGGCCGGGCGTCAGGAGGGATCCGGCCTCATCGGGATGGAGGCGGAAGGGGACGGCGAAGAGGAGGCGGAAGGGGACGGCGAAGCAGCGGCGGACTCCCCCGCGGTGAACGCCTCGCCATGGGACGGGACGCCGATGCCCCGCCAGGTGAACGGAATTCCGCGGGCCACATCCAGATCCGGATCGTCCATCAGCTGGAAATGCACATGCGGTTCGGTGGAGTTTCCGGAATTACCGCAGCGGGCGAGTTGCTGCCCGGCCCGTACGGTGTCCCCCGCCTTCACCTGGAGCGACCCGTGCCGGACATGCGCGTACAGGGCGAATACGCCCTCACCGAGGTCCAGAACGACATGATTGCCGACGATTTTGCCGGCGCCGTGCATGTCCCGGAACGGGGCCTCGAACAGCATCAGGTAGAGGAGACCGAGGCCGGAGTTCCGGCTCAGATGGTCGCGCTGACCGTGGCTCGCGTGGACGACGGTCGCGTCGGCCACCGCGAGCAGCGGGGCGCCGAAGGCCGGGAAGTCACGGTTGCGGCGGGCTATCGGCCACACCCAGCGGAACGGCGGCCGAGCGGGCACGCCCTCTCCCCCGGACATGTCGACCGCGTCAGCCGACGCGTCGCCCTCTCCCCCGGGCTCGGCGACGATGTCGATCGCGTACGCCTGTCCGTACACATGGGTGCCGTGGCTGGGCACCTTGTCCGCCGGGCTGTTGACCGCGACCCAGCGCCCGGCCACCGGCGGGCCGACCTCCACGGCCGGGCGGCGGTGCGGCTCGCGGGCCCGGGACACGGCGCCGGTGCGGCTCAGGAGGAGAGCGATCGTGATCGCCGCGGCCGCGGGTACGAAGGTCAGCCAGAACGGATACAGGTGGCCGACGAACACCCCCGCCACAGCCATGGCGACGAAGGCGATCCAGCACACACGGTGCAGCACCATCAGCTTCTTGCGGACGGACATGTCTTCCCCCAGTCGGTCAGGTGTGCGGTGTCGTGGGACGCGGCCGGCTCAGGGCCGGGACGCCGTCAGCACCACCAGCAGCGGCACCACCCGCACGCCCGGCACCTCGTACCGCCCGCGTCCCGTCGTGTGCAGCCAGCCCGCGCCGGTCAGCTGGCGCAGATGGTGGTAGATCTGGCCGGTCGTACCGACCTCGTCGAGCGCGGCCAGTTCGGCGGCCGTGCGCCGGCCGCCGAGGATCTCGCGGAGCAGCCGCAGCCGTACCGGATGGCCGAGAGCGGCGAACGACTCGGCGCTCTCGGTCCAGTCGGCGTCCATGAGGCTCCCGGTGAGCGCGCCGTACTGCCATTCGTACGTCTCGCCGGCCGGCAGCCGGACCGCCCCGGTGTAGAGCACACCGCCGCTGTCGGCCGCGCCGCCGGCATCGGTGAGCTGCGCCTTGAGCCCCTCCAGCGCCCAGAAGTCACCGTCCCCGAGGCGCGGCGCCTCGCGGTCCGCGCCCTCCAGCGCGGTGAGCCGCCGTTCCAGCTCGGCGACGCGTTCCTCAAGCCCCATGACTCAACCTTACGTAATTACGTAATCTCACACAACGGGAAAGCCGAAGCCCCCGTCCGGACGACGACCGGGCGGGGGCTTCGGGCAGAGACGGCGGGCGGCTCAGGCGAGCAGCGCCGGGATGGTCTCCTCGTGCGCCGTACGCAGCTCGCTCAGCGGAATGCTGAACTCGCCCTGGACCTCGATCTCCTCGCCGTCCACGACACCGATGCGGGCGACGGGCAGACCGCGCGCCCCGCACATGTCGTTGAAGCGGAGCTCCTCGCTGCGCGGAACCGCGACGACCGCGCGCCCCGCCGACTCGGAGAAGAGGAAGGTGAACGCGTCCAGACCGTCCGGCACGACCAGCCGGGCACCCTTCCCGCCGCGGAGGCAGGACTCGGTGACCGCCTGGATCAGACCGCCGTCCGACAGGTCGTGCGCCGCGTCGACCATGCCGTCGCGGGAGGCCGAGATGAGGATCTCGCCGAGCAGCTTCTCGCGGCCCAGGTCCACCTTGGGCGGCATGCCGCCCAGGTGCTGGTGGATGACCTCGGACCAGGCCGAGCCGCCGAACTCCTCGTGCGTGTCACCCAGCAGGTAGAGGAGCTGGCCCTCTTCCGCGAAGGCGACCGGCGTACGCCGCGTGACATCGTCGATCACACCGAGCACGGCCACGACCGGCGTCGGGTGGATCGCCGTCTCACCGGTCTGGTTGTACAGCGACACATTGCCGCCGGTGACCGGGGTCCCCAGCTCCAGGCAGCCGTCCGCGAGACCGCGGGTGGCCTCGGCGAACTGCCACATGACGTCCGGGTCCTCGGGCGAACCGAAGTTCAGGCAGTCCGAGATCGCGAGCGGCTTGGCACCGGAGGCGGCGACGTTGCGGTACGACTCCGCCAGCGCGAGCTGCGCACCCGTGTACGGGTCGAGCTTCGCGTAGCGGCCGTTGCCGTCGGTGGCCATGGCCACGCCCAGGTTCGACTCCGCGTCGATCCGGACCATGCCCGCGTCCTCGGGCATCGCGAGCACGGTGTTGCCCTGCACGAAGCGGTCGTACTGGTCGGTGATCCACGCCTTGGAGGCCTGGTTCGGGGAGGCGACCAGCCTGAGGACCTGCTCGCGCAGCTCGGCGCCGTTCGCCGGGCGGGCCAGCCTGCCGGCGTCGTCCGCCTGGAGCGCGTCCTGCCAGGACGGGCGGGCGAACGGGCGGTGGTACGTCGGGCCCTCGTGGGCGACGGACCGCGGCGGAACGTCCACGATCTGCTCGCCGTGCCAGAAGATCTCCAGCTGGGAGCCCTCGGTCACCTCACCGATGACGGTGGCGATGACGTCCCACTTCTCGCAGATCTCCATGAACCGCGCGACGTGCTGCGGCTCGACGATCGCGCACATGCGCTCCTGCGACTCGCTCATGAGGATTTCCTCGGGCGAGAGGGAGGAGTCGCGCAGCGGCACGGTGTCCAGCTCGACGCGCATACCGCCGGAACCGGCACTCGCGAGCTCGCTCGTGGCGCAGGACAGACCGGCACCGCCGAGGTCCTGGATGCCCGCGACGAGCTTCTCCTTGAAGATCTCCAGGGTGCACTCGATCAGGAGCTTCTCCTGGAACGGGTCACCGACCTGGACGGCCGGACGCTTGGCCGGGCCGGTCGACTCGAAGGTCTCCGAGGCCAGCACCGAGACGCCGCCGATGCCGTCGCCGCCGGTGCGGGCACCGTAGAGGATCACCTTGTTGCCGGGGCCCGAGGCCTTGGCCAGGTGGATGTCCTCGTGCTTCATCACACCGATGCAGCCGGCGTTGACGAGCGGGTTGCCCTGGTAGCAGGCGTCGAAGACGACCTCGCCGCCGATGTTCGGCAGACCCAGGCAGTTGCCGTACCCGCCGATACCCGCGACGACGCCCGGCAGGACGCGCTTGGTGTCGGGGTGGTCGGCCGCGCCGAAGCGCAGCGGGTCGACGACCGCGACCGGACGGGCACCCATGGCGAGGATGTCGCGGACGATGCCGCCCACGCCGGTGGCCGCGCCCTGGTAGGGCTCGATGTACGAGGGGTGGTTGTGCGACTCGACCTTGAAGGTGACCGCGTAACCCTGCCCGACGTCGACCACACCGGCGTTCTCGCCGATGCCGACGAGCATGGCGTCGTTGGCGGGGACCTTCTCACCGAACTGCTTGAGGTGGACCTTGCTGCTCTTGTACGAGCAGTGCTCGGACCACATCACGGAGTACATGGCGAGCTCGGCACCGGTGGGACGGCGGCCCAGGATCTCGCGGATCCGGGCGTACTCGTCCTCCTTGAGGCCGAGCTCCTTCCAGGGCTGCTCGGTGTCCGGGGTCTCGGCCGCGTGCTTGACCGTATCCAGGCTCATGCGTTGACCAGCTTCTTGATGATCGAGGTGAAGAAACCGAGGCCGTCGGTGCGACCGGTTCCGATCAGCGGCTCGACGGCGTGCTCCGGGTGCGGCATCAGGCCGACGACATTGCCCGCGGCGTTGGTGATGCCCGCGATGTCGCGCAGCGAGCCGTTGGGGTTGCCGTCCAGGTAACGGAAGGCGACGCGGCCCTCGGCCTCCAGCTCGTCGAGCGTGTGCTCGTCGGCGGTGTACCGGCCGTCCATGTTCTTCAGCGGTACGGAGATCTCCTGGCCCGCGGTGTAGTCCGAGGTCCAGGCGGTCTCCGCGTTCTCCACCCGCAGCTTCTGATCGCGGCAGATGAAGTGGAGGTGGTTGTTGCGCAGCATCGCGCCGGGCAGCAGGTGCGCCTCGGTCAGGACCTGGAAACCGTTGCAGATGCCGAGGACCGGCATCCCCGCCCGTGCCTGCTCGATGATCGGCTCCATCACCGGCGAGAAGCGGGAGATGGCTCCGGCGCGCAGGTAGTCCCCGTAGGAGAAACCGCCGGCCAGGACCACCGCGTCGACCTGGTGGAGGTCCTTGTCGCGGTGCCACAGCGATACGGGCTCCGCGCCCGCGAGCCGTACCGCCCGCAGGGCGTCCTGGTCGTCGAGCGTGCCGGGAAAGGTGACGACGCCGATGCGAGCGGTCACTTGGACTCCTCGACCTTCACGACGAAGTCCTCGATGACGGTGTTGGCGAGGAAGGTCTCGGCCATCTCGTGAATACGGGCCAGAGCGGCCTCGTCGACCGGCCCCTCGACCTCCAGCTCGAAACGCTTTCCCTGACGAACGTCCGCGATTCCCTCGAAGCCGAGACGGGGCAGTGCGCGCTGCACCGCCTGTCCCTGCGGGTCGAGGATCTCCGGCTTGAGCATGACGTCGACTACGACGCGTGCCACTGGCACTCCCGGTGGTGTGGTGCGGCTGTTTCTCCGGGGGGTTCCCCAGACCCCCGCGGGTCCCCTCAGCGTACCTGGCCGAAAATTCTACGCGGGTAGATATCATGCGACGCAGATCACGCGGAGATATCGGCGAGGACAACGTCCGGGGAAAGTCCTGGGAAAAATCACGTCCGGATTGCACACTGACACGCGGATGCAATTGGCAGGGCTTCACAATGCGGCACCAACCGCTGTACAAATGATTACCGGGGAAAACAACATTGCCCGGGAACACTGGAACACCGGAAGAGTCGACATCAGTCGATCCACATCCGTATCCACATCCGCCTAACAGCCGGAAGGCCGGCATCCGCGCATACCAGTCGCGAGGTTGCCGTAGGAAAGGACCGATATCCGTGGCTCAGCGCGTAGTGGTTACGCTCTCCGACGACATCGACGGGGGAACAGCGGCGGAAACGGTCAGCTTCGCCCTGGACGGGAAGTCGTACGAGATCGACCTGAATACCGTCAACGCAAAGAAACTGCGCAAGACCCTCGCGCCGTACGTGGCGGCCGGCCGCAAGCAGACGCATGCCGGCAAGAGCGGCAGGAAGCCGACGTCGTACCACCACACGGCACTCGCCCCCGACCCGGCGGCCGTCCGCGCCTGGGCCCGCTCGCACCGGATGGAGGTGCCGGCCCGCGGCCGGATCCCCAAGAAGGTCTACGAGGCGTTCCACGCCGCCAGTTGAGCCCGGGGCACGGCGTCGCGTGAGCCCGGGGCAGGACATCGCGTGAGCCCGGGGCAGGGCGACGTACCGCCCCGCCGGACCGTCCCTGCCGGTGAACGCACCGGCGGGGCGACGGCGGGGCCGCGCCGGTGAACGCACCGGCGGGCCGCCGGGAGCCGCCGCAGCCGACCGTGGGCCCGGTCCGGAGCGGCGGCGGGCGGGGGGGGCCGAGGAGACGTACGAGGTGACACGCGAGGAGGCGCCGGGCCGATGCCGGGAGATGCCCGTCGGACCGTCAGTTGGCGGACACCCGGGGGAGAACCCCCGCGCATCCCCCTCCGGAGCCCGTCCCGGCGCCCGCTCCGGCCCCTCCCCGGACGTCCGCTCCGACCCCTTCCCGCGACACCCGCCGGAAGCCGACTTGCGCGACACCCCTGCAGGTCGGCTAGAGTCTGGAGCACGCCGAGGGGCAAGGCCGAAAAGCCGAATCCCACGCAGCGTGCGGGTGTAGTTCAGTAGTAGAACATCCCCCTTCCAGGGGGAAGGCGCAGTGTGCAATTCCTGTCACCCGCTCTGCATCACCTTGTTCGACCGGTTCGCCGGATCGGGTAGAGTGGTGAGCGCTCCACCGGTGAAAGCCGAGTGGCAGCAATGCGGACGTAGCTCAGTTGGTAGAGCGCAACCTTGCCAAGGTTGAGGTCGCCAGTTCGAACCTGGTCGTCCGCTCTTGATCAAAGGCCCCGATCGACACCGATCGGGGCCTTTGTCGTATCTCGGATCCCCGCGAATCGATCCCCGATCCCCTCTACCTGCTCCCGTTTTTCCGTTCTCCGTCCGGTCCGGCACCCATGACGTTTGTCATGAGCAGTGATGACAGCGCGCACTGCTCCCGGTCCCGATCCGGCGAGAGTCTGAAGTCATGACCAGCGACGACACTCACAGCGAACGCAGCCGTGGCCGTGTACAGGGACAGGGACAGGCGCGGGGGCAGGCACGGGGACAAGGAACGGCCCAGGCGCAGGACGCCGTGATCGAGGCGATCGACGTCCGGCGCAGCTACGCGGGCGGCTTCGAGGCCGTGTCCGGGATCTCCTTCTCGGTGGCCCGCGGCGAGCTGTTCGCCCTGCTCGGGACGAACGGTGCGGGCAAGACCTCCACCGTCGAGCTGCTGGAGGGCCTGGCCGGCCCGGACAGCGGCACCGTACGGGTGCTCGGCCACGACCCGTACCGCGAACGTGCCGCCGTCCGCCCGCGGACCGGGGTGATGCTCCAGGAGGGCGGCTTCCCGTCCGATCTGACGGTCGCCGAGACCGTACGGATGTGGTCGGCCTGCACCAGCGGCGCGCGGCCCGGGGCCGAGGTCCTGGAGCTCGTGGGTCTGTCCGGGCGGACAGACGTACGGGTCAAGCAGCTGTCCGGCGGCGAGCGGCGCCGCCTCGATCTGGCGCTGGCCCTGACCTCCCGGCCCGAGGTGCTCTTCCTGGACGAGCCGACGACCGGGCTCGACGCCGAGGGGCGGCGCGACACCTGGGATCTGGTCCGGGGGCTGCGCGACAACGGCACGACCGTGCTGCTGACCACACACCACCTGGAGGAGGCCGAGGCGCTCGCCGACCGGCTGGCGATCATGCACCGGGGGCGGATCGTGACCTCGGGGACGACCGCCGAGGTCACGGCCCGGCAGCCGGCCCGCATCCGGTTCGAGCTGCCCGACGACGTACCGGCCGCACGGCTCCCGCTCCCGCTGCGGGCGGCGGCCGACGGCCGGCGGGTCGAGATCCGTACCCCGGCGCTCCAGGAGTCCCTGCACGAACTCCTGCACTGGGCACGGGAGTCGGGGGTCCGGCTGATCGGGCTCGATGCCCGTTCCGGGTCGCTCGAAGAGGCCTTCCTCGACATCGCGAAGACCCAGCACGCCCAGGCCCCGCACCCCGCGGACACCCGGCCGGCCGGCGCGCACGCGGCGAAGGGCAAGGTGACGGCATGACCGCGTCCTCCACCGCCGCGGGGCGCCTGAGCGCGCTCGGACGGGCGGAACTGACCCTTCTCGCGCGCAACCGGACGGCCGTCTTCATCGCGCTGCTCATGCCGCTCCTGATGATCTTCGCGATCAAGTCCTCGCTCGACCGGATCGACCTCGGCGGCACCGGGCTGACGGTCGCCGGGGCGGCGCTGACCGGCGGCATCGGCATGGTGCTGCTCCAGGTCATCTACATGAACCTCGTCTCCGCGTACGTGGCCCGGCGCGAGGAACTCGTCCTGAAGCGGCTGCGCACGGGCGAGGTCTCCGACCCGGAGATCCTGACCGGGACCGCCCTGCCGGCCGTGCTCCTGACCCTCGTCCAGTGCGTACTGATCGTCGTGATCGGCACGCTCGCCTTCGACCTCGGGTCACCGGGGCGGCCGGACCTGCTCGTCGCCGGGCTCCTCGTGGGGTCCGTCATGCTGTCCGCGCTGGCGGCGGCCACCGCGACTCTGACCCGTACGGTGCAGACCTCGCAGCTCACCACGCTGCCGCTGTTCTTCGCCTCGATGCTGGGCTCCGGCGTCTTCATCCCGCTGGACGTCCTCCCGGACCGGGTCGCCTCGCTGTGCGAGCTGCTGCCGCTGACCGGGGTGATGACCCTCGTACGGGCCGGCTGGCTCGGCGGGGCCGAGGACGGTGACCTGCTCAGGGCGGCGATGACGGCGCTGGCCTGGACCGTGTTCGCGGTGTTTGCTGTGAAGCGGTGGTTCCGCTGGGACCCTCGTCGCTGAAAGGGAGGGCTGTGCCGTGTGGCTGAGGACGAAGATGCGGGGCTGGCAGAGCCGCAGCGGCTTCGACAAGATCGATCTCTACACGCGCGGCACGCTGTACTCGCTGGTGTGGCTGACGGTCGTCTCCCAGTCCCTGCTGATGGTGACCCGCCCGGTGCGGGCCTCCGACGCACCCGTCGTACTGATCCTCGGGACGCTGCTGACGGCGCTCGCCCAAGGGTTCTGCGGGACCCGGCTGACCGCCCGCGCGGTCGACCAGTACCTGGGCCGGAGCGCCGTCGACCGGCCGCTCGTCGGCCTCGGATTCGTCCTGTCCCTCGCGAACGCCACCGGGCTGCTGGCCCTCGGCCGGTACACCGGGGTGGAACAGTTCCCCGAGCTGCAACTGGCCCTCATCGCCTCGGTGGTGCCGTTCGCCACCCCGCTCGTCCTCCTCGTACCGCTGTGGGTGTCACTCGTCTTCCAGACCGTGGTGGCCGCGGCGCTGAGCGGCGGCGCCGCGCTGGCCGGCGCGGATGGAGCGTTCGTGGTGAGCATCCTCGTCTCGTCGGTCTTCGGCAGCGGGCTGGTCGCGTTCACCACACGCGTGTCCGCGTGGTCGTTGGGGGTGATGACGAAGCTCCGGGACGCCCAGGACATGGAGACCCGGCTCGCCGTCGCCGAGGAGCGGCTGCGGTTCGGCCGCGACATGCACGACGTGCTGGGCCGGAATCTGGCGGTGATCGCGCTGAAGAGCGAACTGGCGGTGGAACTGGCCCAGCGCGGCCATGCGGCGGCCATGGATCAGATGGTCGAGGTGCAGCGGATCGCGCGCACCTCCCAGCAGGAGGTGCGCGATGTCGTACGCGGCTACCGCGAGGCGGACCTGAGCACGGAACTGCTGGGCGCGCAGGGTGTGTTGCGGGCTGCCGGAATCGTCTGCGACATCGACGACCGGAGCGGCGGCCTGCTCGCCCCGCGGGTGCAGTCGGCGCTCGGCTGGGTCGTCCGGGAGGCCGCGACCAATGTGCTGCGGCACGGCGACCCGCAGCGGTGCGCGATCCGGCTCACGACGGCCCGGGGCGCCGCCGTCCTGGTCGTGGAGAACGACGGAATGGCCGTGACGGGGAACGGAGTGCCGGGGAACGGAGTGCCGGGGAACGGAGTGCCTGGCGCCGTCTCCGGGACCCCGGGCGGCGGCTCGGGGACTCCGGGCGGCGGCTCGGGCCTCGCCGGGCTGCGGGAACGGCTCGCGGCGCTCGGCGGATCGCTGGAGGCGGGACCGGCGGGAGCCGGCCTCTTCCGGCTGACCGCGACGGTGCCGGAATCGGAATCGGACGCGGGAGCGGGGGCGGGAGCGGTATCCGGGGCGCGATCCGGGGATGGTCCCGCGTCCCGGGCCGCCGGGGCGGAGGCCGACGCCGGATCCGGACCCGGTCCAGGATCCCGTCCCGGACCCGGACCCGGATCCCGTCCCGGACCCGGACCCGGATCCCGTCCCGGACCCGGACCCGGATCCCGTCCCGGACCCGGATCCCGTCCCGGACCCGGACCCGGAGCCCGTCCCGGACCCGGACCCGGATGCCGTCCCGGGTCATCGCCGCGGGAACCCTTCATGGAGGAACGATGACAACCGCGCCGCCCGTACGGGTGCTGCTCGCCGACGACGAACATCTGATCCGGGGCGCGCTGGCGGCTCTCCTCGCCCTGGAGGACGATCTCGTCGTGGTCGCGGAGGCGGCGACCGGCCCCGAGGCCATCGCCATGGCGATGGCCCACCGGCCCGATGTCGCGGTCCTCGACCTGGAGATGCCGGGGGCGGACGGTGTGAATGTCGCCACATCCCTGCGGTCCGCACTGCCCGGCTGCCGGACCATGATCGTGACGAGCCACGGCCGCCCCGGACATCTCAAGCGGGCCCTCGCGGCGGGCGTGCGGGGCTTCGTGCCGAAGACGGTGAGCGCCCGCAGACTCGCCGAGATCATTCGCAGCGTGCACACCGGAAACCGTTACGTGGACCCGGAGTTGGCCGCCGACGCCATTGCCGCCGGGGACTCTCCGCTGACCGCCAGGGAGGCCGAGGTGCTGGAGCTCGCGGCCGACGGGGCGCCGGTCGCGGAGATCGCGGAACGGGCTTCGCTGTCGCAGGGAACCGTGCGGAACTACCTGTCCTCCGCCGCCTCGAAGATCGGTGCGGAGAACCGTCATACGGCAGTGCGTCTCGCACGGGAGCGAGGATGGGTATAGTAGGCATCGCGCTTCGGCGCATGCGAACGTAGCTCAGCTGGTAGAGCGCAACCTTGCCAAGGTTGAGGTCGCGAGTTCGAACCTCGTCGTTCGCTCCACGGAAGAAGGCCCCGGTCCTCAGGACCGGGGCCTTCTCGTTGTCTGTCGTACGCGGACCAGCGGCTACCAGTTGCTGCCGGTCAGCAGTTCGTACGCCTCGATGTACTTGGCGCGGGTCGCGTCGACGATCTCCTGCGGCAGCGCCGGGGGCGGCTGCTCGCTCGCCCGGTCCCAGCCGGAGGCCGGCGAGGTCAGCCAGTCCCGGACGAACTGCTTGTCGTACGAGGGCTGCGCGCGGCCCGGCTCCCAGCCCGCGGTGGGCCAGAAGCGGGAGGAGTCGGGGGTCAGCACCTCGTCCGCGATGATCAGCCGCTCGCCGCCGTCCGCCGTGGGCTCGAAGCCGAACTCGAACTTCGTGTCGGCGAGGATGATCCCCCGCTCGTGCGCGACGTCCCGGGCCCTGCGGTAGACGTCCAGGGTGGTCTGCCGCAGCAGGGCCGCCGTCTCGACACCGACCTCCCGGGCGACCTCCTCGTAGCTCACGTTCTCGTCGTGGTCGCCGACGGCCGCCTTGGTGGCGGGCGTGAAGATCGGGCCGGGCAGCTCGGAGCCGTCGAGGAGCCCCTCGGGAAGGCCGATGCCGCAGACCGTACGGGAGCGGTTGTACTCGACGAGTCCCGAGCCGGTCAGATAGCCGCGGGCCACACACTCGACCTGGACCATCCGCAGCGACTTGCAGACCAGCGTGCGGCCCGCCCAGTCCGCCGGAGCGCCGGCCGGCAGCTCGGTGGAGAGCACATGGTTGGGCACCAGGTCGGCGAGCTGGTCGAACCACCACAGCGAGAGCCGGGTGAGGACGCGGCCCTTGTCGGGGATCTCGGTGGGCAGGACCCAGTCGTACGCGGACATACGGTCGCTGGCGACCATGACGAGGTCGCCCGCCTCGTTCCGGTACAGGTCACGCACCTTGCCGGTGTGCAGGTGGGTGAGGCCCGGGACCTGCACGGGCTCGGGCTTTTCTACGAAACCGGACACGCTGCCTCCGCGTAGGTTGATCCAGGAGCGGTTCCGATTGTCCCGTATCCCGGCGCCGGACCGGGGAGCGGGGCCGCCCGGTGCGTCCGGGAAGCCATCGCGGGCCGGTACGGGCCGACGCGGGCCGGGGAACGCGTCAACCTGGTACGTCCTCCGGCCGACCGCGCGAGCCGGACCCCGTACAGGGCCGTACGGGCCGGTCTCAGGGCGCACGGCCGTCTCACGGCGCACGAGCTGGTCTCGCGGCGCACAGGCCCGGTCCCACGGCGTACGAGCCGGTCCCACGGCGTACGAGCCGACGGGTCAGTCGCGTTTGCAGATCCGGTCGAGGAGATTGGCCGTGGCGCGCTGGATCCGCGCGTCCACATGGCCGGGGCGGTCCAGCGCCGGGGACCAGGCGAAGGTGCCGGAGGCGAAGACCAGAGCGCCGGACGGGGCCCGGTAGAGGGAGGTCTCCTGGTGGCGGGTGGCCCCCTCGGAGTCCTGGTACGGGGAGTGGGCGAGCAGGATGCGGTTGTCGTGCTCGGGCAGCGAGGTGCGCGGGAAGTAGCGGTCGGCCTCGCCCGCCACCAGACCGTCCAGCTCGTCGCCCTCGGCGGCACCCGTGGCGTCCCAGAGCCAGTGCTCCGCGTTCCGCACGACCAGGGGGCGGGGTTCGGGGACCCGGCCCGCGTACTGGATGCCGAGAAGCTGCTGCTCCGGCCGGTCTACCTCGCGCCACAGCGTCGGTTTTCCCGGCCCCCGGCGTTTTCGGCAGGTGAGCAGGCGGTCGGGGACCCCGGAGGCGGACGGGGCGAGGCCGACCTGCCAGTACATGGTGTTGGCCGAGAGGAAGACGAGCGAGGTGCCGGTGTCCCGGGCGAGCTCGGTGGTGCGCCGCATGGGCAGGGACCAGTACTCGTCGTGGCCGGGGAAGATCAGGCCCCGGTAGCGGCTGGGATCGACGCGGCCCGCGTGCAGGTCGCGGGCGTCCGCGTAGGCGAGGTCGTAGCCGTACCGCTCGGCCCAGCGGATGAAGTCGTAGGCGTGCCCCACGTGGAGCGGCAGACCGGCGCCCGCGAAGGGGCGGTCGAAGGAGATCGTGGCGGCGGCGTCCTGCTCGCCGAGCAGCCGCCCCTGCTCGTCCCAGGCGTGGTAGAGGCTGGCGCCGGTACGGCCGTCCTCGGGGTAGAGGTTGTACGCCTGCCAGGTGATGTCGGGCAGCAGGAGCAGCAGATCGGCGGGGTGGTCGTCGCGGACCGTGAAAGGGATGTGGGACCGGTAGCCGTCGACGGTGGTCAGGACGGCGACGTACGCGCCGACCGACCAGTAGCCGGGGATCTGCAACCGCCACGACATCCACCAGTGGTGGCAGGAGACCGTGCGGTCGGCGGCCAGCGGGGCGGGCTGGACGATGCCTGAGAGCCGGGGACTCGTGGTGATCTTGGCGGCGCCGTCGCCCGCGTAGTGGCCGATCCGATAGATGTCGACGGAGAACTGCTGGGGCGGGTCCACGGTGATGTGGAAGTCGATGGCCTCGCCCGGGGCGGCGGCGCTGGGCGAGACGAAGCCCTTGATCTGCCGGTGCACATCATCAGCCGTACGAGTGCCACCGCCGGCGCCGCCACGGCCCAGATCCGGGTCCGCGTACCAGGGAACGACCTGACCGGTGTCGTCGAAATAATTCTCGCTGCCGCGCAGCCAGGGCAGCGGCCCTTGGCCGAAAGGATCGCTCACGGCATGCGCGAGGGCACCCGATTCCCATCGGCGGATGTGTTCCGCCCGGCGAATCTGCTCCGCCCCCATACCGCTCCCCTCCCTCAGTCCCCGGACATCGTTGGTGCGCCAATCTTGTGGCTGGATGTCAGCACTGGGCCCCAGCACATCACATAACGCATGCGATCCGTCACCGTTCGTCGCGAATTGACGTGAACGGAACCTGCCCTTCCGGTTATTGGGGGCTGGGACCGATCCGTACCGAGCCGCGAAGAAGGTGGGTGCCGGACCGGTCCGGGAGGCGCACACTCCGGCGCCCGCCACGGACCGGGGCGGCTACCGGCGGGCATCCGGGGCGAGTTGGGGCGAGTCGAGCGGGCCGGATGGGCAAGTTTCGGCCGGAGTCAGGACGAGGGCAAGTCGGGGCAGGTCGGAGCGGGTCGTCAACAGGACCGAGGCAGGGCCGAGGTGGGGCCGAGGTGGGATCTGGGCAGGTCACGGGGGCGGGCGTTCAAGGCCGGTCGGCACGAGGGGGGCGTGAGGAACCGCAAGGGGGCGTGAGGGACAGCAGGGGGCGCGAGGGACGGCAGGGGCAGAAGCCGCGCGTACGATTCGGGGCCAACAGAGCGGCGCGTGCGGTCAGTTTGCGGCCGGGAGCGGCACGTTGTGAACCGTCGCGGCCGGGAGCGGCGCGTGCGGGCAGCTTGCGGCCGGGAGCGGCACGTTGTGAACCGTCGCGGCCGGGAGCGGCACGTGCGGACAGCTTGCGGCCGGGAGCGGTCCGCATACTGCCCGTTGCTGCTTGGTGATGCCTGGGGCCGCCCGTTGCCGCTCGTTGCCGCCTGGGGGCCGTTGTTGCTCGTTGCCGCCTGGGGCCGCCCGCGTACGGCCCCTCACGGCCGGGGAGCGGCCCGTTGCTCAGACCAGGCGTACCGGCTTGTCCGAGCGCACACCCAGATCGGTGAGCCAGCTCCGCAGGGGCCCCGCGTCGCCGTCCTCCACGAGGCTGAGGACGGGAGTGCCCAGGTCCGCCCGGCGCTCGCCGTCGACCAGCAGCGCGGGTCCGTCCAGCCAGTCCAGGCCGGGGGCCGCCCCTGCCGTGTCCACGGCCGCACAGCAGACCATCGCCGCCACATGGTCGGCGAGCAACTCCGTGCCCGTACGCGGCGGCTGGAGCGGGAAGAGCGGAAGCGGATCGGGGCCCCAGAGGTCGAGGGGGTCCGGTCCCGCGCCGCCCGATGTACGCGGCGCCGACGCACCACCCCCGGCCGGCGGGGCCGTGGCCTCCTCGCGGGCGACCTCGGCACTGATCCCGGCCGCCAGCTCCTCGCCCGTACCGCTCGGTCCCGCGAGGTGTTCCATGACCCGGGCCAGGGTGGGGCCGCCGGGCTCGGCCGCGGACACCGGAGGTACGCCCAGGGCGTCGAGCACCCGGTGCAGCCGGGCGGCCTCCGAACGCCACTTACGGTCGACGACCTCCTCGGGATACTGCTGCCAGTCGACCGGCGCCCAGTCGGGGCCGCTCTCGGCGGGACCGCCGTGGAAGAGCCGGGCGGCCAGCAGCGAGGCCGCCTCGTCGGCCGTACCGGGTTCTTCCAGGAGATCGCAGGCGGGCCGCTCGCCGAGCCGGGAGGCGAACCCCTCGGCCAGCCGGTCGCGCCGGGAGAGCTCCGTGAGCGCGGAGACGACGCCCGCGTCCAGCCGCGAGGGCCAGCGCCCCATCCGCCAGGCGGGCAGCGCGACCCGGGTCAGCAGCCGGTCCCAGCCCGCGTAGGCGAGACCGACCTGTTCCTGGGCGACGATGCGGAGCCCGTAATCCACACCCTGTGCGCGCATGGAGGCGGAAGCGGCGACGCACCGCTCCATCTCGGCGGCGTGGCTGCGGCAACTGCGCAGCAGCAGCCGGGAGATCCAGCCGACGAAGGCGAGCGGGAGCCTGCGTACCGGCCCGGCTCCGGCCGCGGAGGCGTCCGCGACCGCCGCGTCGAGCCCGCGCACGAACCGGCGTGCCGCGGCTATGTCGGGGTGCGCGGACGGCGCCGTGCCCGCGACGACGGGGGCGAGCACCGCGCGCAGCTCGGCGATCCGCATCCACCACAGGAAGGGCGAGCCGATCACCAGGACAGGGGCGGCCGGCACGCTGCGGCGGCGGCGCTCGGCCGCGAAGTCCTGGGCCACCGCTCGTGGTCCGGCCCGCTGCTTCGGCTGGGCGGCGGGATGCGTACGGTCCTCCAGCCAGCTGTCGCAGTCCGGGGTCAGCGCTATGGCCGACGGCGCCGGGACATCGAGCCGCTCCGCCAGGTCCCGGACCAGCCGGTAGAGATCGGGGGCGGCTTCCTCCGTCACGGCGACGGTCGGGCTGATCGCGGGCCGCGCGCGGGCGACGGCCCCCGCGACACCGGCGGTGACCAGCAGCACCAGGACCGCCACGCAGGCCATCGACCAGCGCACGGCGTCCCAGCCGGCGCCGCCGATATGGCCCTGCGCGGCCGCGGCGAACAGCACGACGGCCACGGCCGCCGGCAGGATAGCCACGGCGAGTGCCCTGCTGCGGATACGCAGCAGCGCGAGCGCTCGGGCCCGCGCGGCCCGCGCCCCCAGCTCCTCACCTACGTCGGTACCGGACACGGCTGGAAGTCACCCCCTCTGCCCCCGCGACGCTGTTGCTCACTCCCCCACTGTGGCACCCGTCACTGACATCGCAATGCCGGTGGGCCAAGTGCCGGAACGCTTGCGCCGCACCCTAGTTGGGGGCTCGGCGGACGTCATCCGGATGGCCTAGTCGTCACTCGATGGAATGGCTTTGGGTAAAGCTGCTGACGTGTCGGCGCTGATAGGGCAGTACCACCGGTACGTGCGGCTCAAAAGCGCCTCACGCACCGGCGCACATGGGGCGCGCAACCCACGGAGATACCGGGCGGAAAGCCCCGGCAGTCCGGTCGCCGCAGCGACGGTCAGACCTCGGCGGCGGCCACTCGGTCCTCCGCGACGGCGATCGGACCTCCGCGACGGCGGTCAGACCTCCGCGGCCTGCCTGGCAATGTCCGTACGGTGCTGGGAGCCATCCAGCCGGATCCGGCCCAGCGCGGTGTAGGCACGCTCACGGGCCTGCGTGAGGTCCTTGCCGGTCGCCGTCACGGAGAGCACCCGGCCGCCCGCGGTCACGATCGCGTCCCCCTCGGTACGGGTCCCGGCATGCAGGACGTACGCGTGCGGGGCATCCTGCGCCTCGACGTCCGCGAGCCCCTCGATCGGGTCGCCGGTACGCGGGGTGCCCGGGTAGTTGTGCGAGGCGATGACCACGGTGACCGCCGCGTCCTCGCGCCAGGTCAGCGGGGGGAGAAGGTCGAGCGTGCCGTTGGCGGAGCCGAGCAGGACACCGGCCAGCGGGGTCTTCAGACGGGCCAGGACCACCTGGGTCTCGGGGTCGCCGAAGCGGGCGTTGAACTCGATGACCCGTACACCGCGCGAGGTGATCGCGAGGCCCGCGTAGAGCAGCCCGGAGAAGGGCGTACCGCGGCGGCGCAGCTCGTCGACCGTCGGCTGGAGAACGGTCTCCATGACCTCGTCGACCAGCTTGGGGTCGGCCCACGGGAGCGGGGAGTACGCGCCCATGCCGCCGGTGTTCGGACCCTCGTCGCCGTCCAGGGCCCGCTTGAAGTCCTGGGCGGGCTGGAGCGGCAGCACGGTGATGCCGTCGGTGATCGCGAAGAGGCTCACCTCGGGGCCGTCGAGGAACTCCTCGATGACCACGCGGTCGCAGGCCAGCGCGTGGGCGCGGGCCGCCTCGATGTCGTCGGTGACGACGACGCCCTTGCCCGCCGCGAGACCGTCGTCCTTGACGACGTACGGGGCGCCGAAGGCGTCGAGGGCCGTATCGATCTCGGCGGGGGTGGTGCAGACGTAGCTGCGGGCGGTCGGAACGCCCGCTCCGGCCATGACGTCCTTGGCGAACGCCTTGGACCCCTCCAGCTGGGCAGCCTCGCCGGAGGGACCGAAGCACGGGATGCCGGCCGCGCGCACGAAGTCGGCGACCCCGGCGACAAGGGGCGCCTCCGGGCCGACGACCACCAGCTCGGCGCCCAGGTCGGTGGCGAGGCGCGCGACGGCGTCGCCGTCGAGCGGATCGACCGGGAGCAGTTCGGCCACCTCTGCGATACCGGCGTTGCCGGGGGCGCAGTACAGAGCGGTGACGTCGGGGTCGAGGGACAGAGAGCGGCACAGGGCGTGTTCGCGGGCGCCGCCGCCGATGACGAGGACCTTCACGTGTGCAGCCTAACCGCCGGGTGCCGGGGGTCTTGACGGCCGCCGGTCCGTGGACAGCCGTGATGTCCGCCGGTCCGTGGACAGCCTCCCTGTCCGCCGGTCCGTGGACCGCCGTGACGGCCGCCCGGCTGTGGACCGCCGTGACGGCCGCCCGGCTGTGGACCGCCGTGATGGCCGCCCGGCCGTGGACAGCGGGGAGGCGTCACCGGCCTCGTCACTGCTCGTTGGTGAATTCCTCCACGACCGTGGCACCCAGCTCGCGGACGATCAGGTCGTGCCCGGAGAGCGCCGAGTCGACGAGGTCCGGGTCGTCGGCCTCCGGGGTGTCGTCCTCCGGGGCCACCGAGCGCGGCGGTTCCGAACCGAAGGAGGCGTGCTCCGCGCCCGGCCCCTGGCCGGGGCCCTGGCCCTGGCCGCGCTGGGGCGGCTGCGACTGCGGGGGCTGGTGGGCCGGTGCGGACGGTGCGGAGTGGGGCTGCGGGGGCTGCTGCTGCGCCGGGGCCGGCCGGGACTCGTACGACTGTGGGGCGGCGGGCGCGGGCTGGTACGCGGGGGCCTGCGGGCGTCCGCCACCGGTCTCCGGGGGCATTCCCGCGCCACCGGAGGCATCGACGACGGCTTCGACCCGCCACTGGGCGTTGAAGTGCTCGGAGAGCGCCTGCTTCAGCACTTCCTCGCTGCCGCTGCTCGCGAAGTTGTCGCGGGCGCCCGCGTTGAGGAAGCCGATCTGGAGGGTGGTTCCGTCGAAGCCGGTGACCTGGGCGTTCTGGCTGAGCAGGATCCAGGTGAACCGGCGGCGGTTCTTCACCGCCTCCAGGATGTCCGGCCACATGTTCCGGACCTGGGCGGCGCCCTGCACCATGCCCTGGCCGCCGGGCGCGGGGGCGGCGGGGGCCCCGGTGTGGACCGGGACGGCCGGACCTGCGTGATGGTGACCCACGATCCGGTCGC